>JBILEY010000109.1:0-13084 GCA_044351865.1 Planctomycetota bacterium
CGGGCACGAGAAGGCGAGGAACGCGGCTTCCGCGGCGTCGAGGTAGAGCGCCGTGGTGTCGTCGGTGACCCCGATCGCAGCTGCAGCTCGGCGCGCGCTGAGCTCGGAGCCGGCCGATTCATAGAGGATCTGAACGAGCTGGCGCAGCGGCATCGTCGAGCGTGCGCCGACCCGCTCGCGCATGTCTCGCTCGACGATGTCGTTGAAGTAGCTGGCGAGCAGGCGGTCCCCGTCCTCCATCTGCAGCGGCGCCGGGAAGCCGCCCGCGGCGAGGTAGTCCTCGAGTGACGCCTTGGGCTTCAGGCTACGGAACTCGGCGAAGTCGAACGGATACAGCTCGACCAGGTGATGCCGTCCGGTGAGCGTCGAGCCGAGCTCGCCGGCGAGGAGGTGCGAGTTCGAGCCGGTTACGACGAAACGGCGGTCCTTCGGGCGATCGAGCTGGGTTCGCAGCCAGCGCTGCCAGCCGTCGACCAGCTGGATCTCGTCGAAGAACCAGGTGCAGCCGGCGCCACGCTCCTTCTCGAAGACCGTCACCAGGGCTTGCAGCAGCGTGTGGTCGAGATGCCTCGCCAACCGCGGGTCCTCGAAGTTCACGAACATGCAGCGGCGACGGTCGAGCTTGTAGCGTCGCATCAGCTGTGTCATCAGGGTGGACTTGCCGCAGCGGCGCACTCCCTGAATGGCGAGAGCGAGGTCGCTGCGCAGTTCGCTGGGCAACGCCACGGTCCGAGCTGCGGTGGCCGGTGGCGCCGACCTCCAGTGACTCCATTCACCGGCGACCTCCATCAAGAACTTCGGATCGAGAGCGTCCATTCGGTGGCCATGCTATCGGTCGGAAGCGTTGTGCCTAGTTAGGTAGGCACCTTTGGAAGTGTCTAGTTCGGTAGGCGGCAGCCGGACGCCAACTACGTTCCGATCGAAGTTCCGCGAACTCTGGGGCACGCGCAGCAGAGCGGCTTGCCGGAGTGAAGAGTCGATTCTCGCCGAACGCGACGATTTGCGTGACGTTCTGCAAGTGTTGGCTCGCGCCCTGCCCCCGTCACCACGGCCCGACCGCCTCGCAGCGTTCGCAGGCCAGCAGGCGCCGCTGCAGCAGCCGTCGCTCCGGCTCGCTCATCGCGCAGCCCAGCGCCAGGCGCAGCGCCGTCGCCGCCGCCTCGTGGTCGCCGCGTTCCCAGTGCAGCTGGGCCGCGACCGCGTGCAGCAGCGCGTAGTCGGCGAACGCGCGGTCGTCTTCGAGCCCTTGCAGTGCGGCGAGGCCCGCCGCCGCACCGTGCACCTTGCCGACGGCGACGGCGCGGTTCAGGCGCACGACCGGAGTCGGCGACAGCGCCGCCAGTTCGTCGTAGGAGTGCAGGATGCGCGCCCAATCGGTGTCGGCGTAGGTCCGCGCCATCGCGTGCACCGACGCGATCGCCGCCTCGACGTGGAAGGCCGTGCGCACCGGGCCGCCGATCGAACGGCGGAAGTGCGCGAAGCCGGCGGCGAGCCATTGCTTGTTCCAGCGTGAACGATCCTGGCGGGCGAGCGGCACCAGGTCGCCGTCGGCGTCGGTGCGCGCCGGCGAACGTGCGCCCTGCAGCAGCATCAGCGCCAGCAGTGCATGGCCGGCGGGCGTCGCCAGTTCGTCGCGCTGCAGCAGCAGCGCCTGCAATCGCACCGCTTCGTCGATCAGGTCCTGGCTGTGCAACGACGCCCCGGCGTGCGCGCGGTAGCCCTCGTTGAACAGCAGGTAGAGCGCCTGCTGCACGAGATCGAGCCGCGGCGGCAGTTCGTGCGGTTCCGGCAATGCGAAGCGCGCCCCCTGCTGCAGCTTCGCCTTCGCGCGCACGAGGCGCTGCGCCACCGCCGCTTCGCCGAGCAGCAGGCCGCGCGCGATCGCCGGCACAGAGAGGCCGCAGACGGTCTTCAACAGCAGCGGCACGCGCGCGTCGGCGGGAACGTCCGGGTGCGCGCAGACGAACAGCAGCCGCAGCGTGTCGTCGGTGATCGGCGACTCCGGCGGTGATGGTGGCGCCGCGTCGGGGCGCTCGGCGGCGAGCCGTTCATGCACGCTGTCGCCGAGCCGCTGCCGGCGCAGCGTGTCGAAGGCGGCGTTCCTGGCGACGCGGAACAGCCACGCGGCCGGATCGTCCGGCACGCCCGCTGCCGGCCAGGTGCGCAGCGCGCGCAGCACCGCCTCCTGCACGACGTCCTCGACCAGGTCGAGGCGGCCCGGTCCGAGGGCTCGGCACAGCTGGGCGACCAGCTGGCCGTAGCGATGGCGGAACAGGCCGTCGACGAGGTCGGCGGGCAGCGGGGCGGGCGTCATCGGCGTTGGCTGCGCGCGGGGAAACGGTTGGGGCCGCGAACGGGCCGGCTGGCGGCCAGCCGGGCCCGCCGCGCCCGCATCAATCCTCCGGACCGCCCATGAAGTCCACCTCGCGGACCTCGATGCTGCCAAAACGCAGGTTCGGATGGCCGTCGCACAGGCGCACGGCGTGCTCGTAGCTGTCGGCCTTGACGATGTAGTAGCCGCCGACGACTTCCTTGGACTCGACGTAGGGGCCGTCCTTGACCTCGACCTTCTTGCCGCGCGGCCAGATCACCTTGCCGCCCTGGTCGGTCAGCTTGTTGCCGCCGTCGAGGCGGCCCTCGGCGCCGAGCTTGTTCCCCCAGGCTTCGTACTCGCCCAGGATCTTGGCGAAGTCGTCGGGGGTCATCGCGGAGAAGTCGGCGGTCACATCGCTACGCAGGATCAGCAGGAACTTGGGCATCGCAGTCGTTCTCGGGGTTGGGCCGGGCCTCCGGGTTGGGCCGGGGCGCCGGCAAGTCGGCGAACAGACGAACGAGGTCCGGCAGCGGCGACAAGCGAGCCGGAAAAATGCGCAGCCGGGGACGGAAAGGGTGCGGTCTCCGCCGTGGCACCGGTCCGGAAGCGCCGCTAGCATCGGCCAGCTGGACTGGAGCGCGCCCACTGCATGGTCTCACACTCGTCGCCGTCCGTTCGTCCCTCTTCGTCCGCTCCCGCTTCGCCGGCGCAGGCCGCGCCCCGCGGTCGCGGTCTGCGCATCGGCATCGCGGCGCTGGCAGCCCTCGGGTTGTTCCAGTTCTTCGGCTGCCGCACGCCGTCGTCGTGGCGCCCGTACGAGCGTCCGGAGGGCGGCATCAAGGCGACCGACCTGGTGCTGGCGGCGAACGGCACCTACGCCGAGGACGGCTCGTGCGTCGGTTGCCACACCGGCTGCAGCGACCCGCACCCGGGCGCGCGCCAGGCGTCGTGCGTGTTCTGCCACGGCGGTGACGCCAGCAAGACCGACGTCGTCGGCGCGCACCCGCAGCCGAGCTTCCCCAAGAGCTGGCCCGACTCCGCCAATCCCGAGCGCTCCTACGTGCTGACCATGCGCGAGAGCGAGGCGTGGATCCAGTTCGTCAACCCTGGCGACCTGCGCGTCGCCAACAAGACGTGCGGCCCGTGCCACCAGGACGAGGTGCTGCAGGTGATGAAGTCGCTGATGACGACGTCGCAGCACTTCTGGGGCACGGTCACCTACGCCAACGGCATCGTCAGCACGAAGCGCTCGATCCTAGGTGAGTCGTACGGACCCGACGGCACGCCGCAGCTGATCAAGCACGTGATCCGCGAGCCGGGCAAGCCCGACCGCATGCCGACCGCCGAAGAGCTGGCGGCGAACAGCTGGTCGGCGGTGGCGCTGCCGCTGCCGCACTGGGAGGTCACGCAGCCGAGCAACGTGTTCCGCATCTTCGAAAAGGGCAGCCGCCTCGGCACCGCGGCGATCGGCCTCAACGGCCTCGCCTCGCCGGTGCCCGGCCTGCCCGACAAGTTCGAGGACCCGGGCCGTCCGAACAACAAGTCGTCGGACCGCGGCCTCGGCACGCTGAACCGCGTCGACCTGCCGACGCTGAACGTGCACAAGACGCGCCTGAACGACCCGCACCTGTCGTTCTTCGGCACCAACGACGGCCCCGGCGACTTCCGCAGCAGCGGCTGCACCGCCTGCCACGTCGTCTATGCCAACGACCGCGATCCGGTGCACAGCGGCCTCTACGCGCAGTTCGGCAACCTCGGCCAGGGCAACGTCGGCGCCGCCGCGTCCTTCCTGCAGCGCGACGACCACAAGGAACCGCTCGCCGTCGATCCGACGATCGCGCAGGACAAGAGCGGCCACCCGATCGCGCACCGCTTCACGCGCGCGATCCCGTCGAGCACGTGCATGGTCTGCCACATGCACCAGCCGAACAGCTTCCTGAACACGTACTACGGCTACCAGATGTGGTCGTACGAGACGGACGGCCAGCACATGTGGCCGGAGACGCAGCCGACGCAGAGCCACGAGGACGTGCGCGAGATCAACGACCGCAACCCGGAAGGCGCGGCGTCGCGCGGCAAGTGGGGAGACCGTTCGTTCCTCGCCGGGGTCGCACAGGAGATCAACCCGAAGCTCGAGCACACGCAGTTCGCCGACTACCACGGCCACGGCTGGATCTTCCGCGCGGTCTTCAAGATGGACCGCAAGGGCAACCTGCTCGACAAGGACGGCGCGATCGTGCCGTACGACAAGAAGGACAAGTTCGCCGGCGTGATCCCAGCACTGGGCCAGAAGGTCGACGCGGCGTCGATCGCGCGCGGCTGCTTCGTGCCGCAGCCGGGCCAGCCGGTGCACCTGAAGGACGTGCACGCCGAACGCGGCATGCACTGCGTCGACTGCCACTTCGAGCAGGACGTGCACGGCGACACGCACCTCTACTCCGAGTACCAGGCGGCGATCCAGATCCAGTGCCAGGACTGCCACGGCACCGCCACCGAGTATGCGACGCTGCGCTTCAGCGGCCCGGCGGCCAAGGCCGAGGACGCGAGCGCTGCGGACGGCAAGAAGCAGCGCATGGACCGGCGCCTGAAGGACCGTTCGGAAGTGCAGACCCCGTGGCGGCAGAAGCGCTTCGAGGTCGTCGACAAGGGCGGCCGCCGCACCTACGTGCAGCGCTCGATGCTGATCCCCGGCCTCGAGTGGGAGATCTCGCAGGTCAAGAACAGCTGCACCGAGGGCGACCCGGAATACAACCCGAAGTCGGCCTACGCCAAGCTGCAGACCAAGGCCGACGGCAGCTGCGCGCACACCGCCGAGAAGATGGACTGTGCGGCCTGCCACACGTCGTGGATGACGTCGTGCTTCGGGTGCCACCTGCCGCAGGAGGCGAACTGGCGCACCGACATGCACCACTTCGAGGACAAGAAGCTGCGCAACTGGGCCAGCTACAACCCGCAGGTGGCGCGCGACGACGTGTTCATGCTCGGCGTGTCGCCGGACGTGAAGGACAACAAGGTCGCCGCCGTGCGTTCGTCGTCGGCGGTCATGGTGTCGTCGACCGACAGCCAGCGCGCGATCGCCTACAAGCAGCAGCTGACGATCGCCGCCAACGGCATGAACGGGCAGTGCTTCAACACGCACTTCGCCCACACGGTGCGCAAGACCGAGACGCGCAAGTGCTCGGACTGCCACCTGAGCGACAAGAACGACAACAACGCGTGGCTCGCCCAGACGTACTTGATGGGCACCAACTACGTGAACTTCTTCGGCATGTATGCCTACGTCGGCGAGGGCGCGGGTGGCCTCGAGGCGGTGAAGATCACCGAGTGGCCGGAGCCGCAGGCGATGATCGGCAGCAACCTGCACCGCATGGCCTTCCCGGACGAGTACAAGGCGCACGAGAAGGCCGGGCGCAAGCTCTCCGAAGCGCACCACCACGGCGGCAGCGTGCGCAGCCTCGAGGTCCGCGGCGAGTACCTCTACACGGCGAGCGGTGAAGACGGCTTCCGCGTCTACGACATCGCCAACGTCGCCAACAAGAACTTCAGCGAGCGCATCGTCACCGCGCCGGTCTCGCCGCTCGGCCAGGACACGCACGTGAAGTCGCGCTTCGCCACCAGCGTGGCGCTGCCGACCAACATGTCGATCAGCATGGCGCGGCCGTGGATCCCGGAGAACCGCGAGCAGAACTACCCGTACCAGGGTCGCGACCAGAACCTGCACGAGACCTATCGCTACGCCTACGTCAGCGATCGCTACGAAGGCCTGATCCTGGTCGACATCGACTGCCTGACCGACGGCGACCCGGACAACAACTTCACGAAGCGCGCACTGACGTTCAATCCGGACGGTGCGTTGGCCGGCGCCGAGCACGTGGCCATCGCCGGCGCCACCGTCTACGTGTGCTGCGATCGCGGCCTCGCCGTGATCGACGTCCTGGACCCGCTGGCGCCGAAGATCGTCGCCACGGTGCCGCTCAACAAGCCGCGCGCCGCCGCGATCCAGTTCCGCTACGCGTTCGTCGTCGACGCGGACGGCCTCAAGGTCGTCGACGTCACGACGCCGGCGAAGGCGAAGCTCGTTGCCGGTGCCGGCGTGCCGCTGGCCGACGCGCGCGACGTCTACGTGGCGCGCGAGTACGCCTACGTCGGCGGCGGCAAGGAAGGCCTCGCCATCGTCGACGTGCAGAAGCCGGAGCAGCCGCGCCTGGTGACCAAGTTCACCGCCGACGGGGCACTCGCCGACACCAACCAGGTCAAGGTCGGCATGGTCAACGACAGCGTCTACGGCCTCGTCGCCGACGGCCGCTCGGGCTTCCACGTGCTGCAGCTGGTGACGCCGGAGGACGGCGGCCGCAGCGCCTACGGCTTCTCGCCGGAGCCGCGGCCGAAGTGGATCGCCGGCCACAAGACGCACGGCCCGGCGCTGGCGATCGCCAAGGGCCTCGACCGCGACCGCGCCGTCGACGAGTCGGGCCACCAGGTGTCGATCTTCGGCCGCATCGGCGGCCGGCCGTTCACCCTGCCCGAGATGCAGAAGCTGTATCTGCGCGCCGACGGCAGCCTGATGCCGGTGTCCGACGACGTGCCGGCCGGCTGGAAGCCCCCAGCAGTGAAGCCCCCAGCAGTCAAGAAGTGACCGCGACCAAGACCTGATCGGGCGCTGCCGCGTTCGCGCGGCGGCGCCGTGCCAGCACTCCATCCGTTCGCTCCGCACCGTTGCCTCCCATGAAAGGCCAGAGCCCTGATTCTCCGTTGGACCTGTTGATCGTCGGTGGTGGCCCGTGTGGCACCGCCGCGGCGTGGCGCGCCCACGAGCTCGGCATGTCGCTGCTGGTGATCGACCGCGATTGCGTGCTGTCGATCGTCAAGGAATGGTCCGAGCACGTGCCGCCGAAGATCGTCGACGCCGACTACGGCGAGTGCACCGACCTGCAGTTCCCGACGGGCGGGGCGCTGATCGCGCAGCTGCCGTATCCGGACCAGACGCCGTCGACCGAGCTCTACGCCAAGTGGCAGAAGGTCTACGACGACAACAAGGTGCCGTACCGCAACGGCGTCGAGCTCGGCGGCGTCGAGCGCCTGCCGAACGGCGTGCTCGCGGCCGAGTGCATGGAGCTGCAGACGCAGGCGAAGACCAAGGTCTACACGAAGAACATCCTGCTGGCGCTCGGCAGCGGTTCGCCGACCAAGGTGCGCCTGATGGGCGACGGCCTCGGCATCCGCTACAAGCTCGGCGACTCGAACGACTTCGTCGGCGCGCCGGCGTGCGTCGTCGGCGGCGGCATGTCGGCGGCCGAGGCGGTGGTGACGATCGCGCTCAGCAAGGCCGCGGCGAAGGACAACAGCGACGTGTTCTGGTGCTACCGCGGCCGCGGCATGCCGAAGGTCGCGCAGGGCAAGGCGCTCGCAGCGAAGTTCTACGAAGCCTGGACGCAGGGCAACATCCGCTACCTGCCGCTCAGCGAGCCGCTGGCGGTGTTCAAGGACGAGAAGGGCAAGGAGCTCGTCGCCGTCAAGACCAAGCGCGTCGAGCAGCAGAACCACCCGCCGGAGCTCGTCTGCTACGAGTTCGAGAAGAAGCAGGTGCTGGCGCTGATCGGCAGCGAGCGCCCGGTCGATCTGTTGACGTCGATCGGCATCAAGGAGTTCACCGCGGCCGACGCGCCGGCGAAGAAGCGCCTCGCGGTCAGCCCGCTGCGCGAGTCGCAGGTGAAGCAGGTGTTCCTCGCCGGCGGCCTGCTGCACCCGGCCTACATCGAGACCTCCGACTTCCGCCCCGACGCGCTGCAGTCGACGGTCAAGGAGAGCGACACCTGCTTCAAGCGGGCGATGATCGAAGGCGTCGCCATCGCCGAGACGGTGTGGAAGCGCGGCAAGCAGGGCGTCTCCGACGAGGCGATCCGCGAGCAGCTGGTCAAGCAGAGCCAGGCGGCGCCGCCGCCGCTAACCAAGGCCGTGGTCGCCGCCCCGGTCGAGCAGGCACCGGCACTGCCGCAGATGGGGGCCGCGTTCGTGCACATCGGTCCGGGCGAGAACCCGACCAAGACCGACCACTTCTTCCCCGTCGGCGACAGCGTCGTCGGCCGCACGCAGGGCCGCGTCGTCGTCAGCGGGGACGCGCTGCTGCAAGACCAGCACGCCGCGTTCCGCATCGACGGCGAGGAGTGCTACGTCACCAACCAGCCGTTCGGCGGCGAGTGCTACGTGCGCATCAGCGCCGAACGCACGCTGCAGCCGGGCACCGTCGTCGTCGTCGGCCGGCAGCGGCTGCGCGTCGACGTGGTCGAGGGCAAGGTGGTGCTGGCGCGCCTCGACGCGCAGGGCAACGTCGCGCGGCAACTGCCGCTGGCGCGCGAAGAACGCAGCATCGGCCGCGACGACCTCGATCCGCGCGACTACGCGCTGTCGCGCAGCCACATCTCGGCGACCGACGCCGGCGGTGTCGCGCGCATTCGCGACACCAGCCGCAACGGCACGTTCCTCGAACTGCGCGGTTCACTGCGCCTGAACGAAGGCGACGAAGTGTGGATGGGCGAGCAGCGCTTCCGCTTCGTCGACATGCGCAGCGAAGTCGTCGCCAGCAGCGGCTCCGGCAGCATGCCGAAGCCCGCACCGGCCGCGGCGGTGAACGCCACCCAGACGCTGGAGCGCAGCGCCGTCGCGGCTCCGGCCAAGCCGGCCGCGGCAGCACCTGCCGCCGCACCTGCGCCCGCCGCGGCGGCTCCGGCTGCGAAGCCCGCACCAGCCGCTGCACCGAGCGGCGAGCCGGCGATCCTGTTCGCCGACGGCAGCAAGGTCGCGGCCGGCAGCGACAAGCCGATGGCGAGCTACCTCGCCGAGGCGGGGGCTGCCACCGACGACTCGAGCAGCATCGGCGGCAAGTGCCAGACGCTGTGGGAGTGCTGGAACCCGGAAGAACCGAGCGACAGCGGCGGCAGCTGCGGCAAGTGCGTGGTGACGATCCTCGACGGCATGGCGAACCTCAGCGACGCCTCGTCGAAGGAGAAGAACACCATCAAGAAGATCAACAAGAAGCTCGGCGGCAAGCTCGACGAAGCGAAGTGCCGCCTCGCCTGCCAGGCGGTGGTGAAGGGCGCGGTGAAGATCCAGCCGAACGGCAAGACGGACGGGTGACATGGTGCTGCGCGCGCTCGTGCTCGGAGTCGTCTGGCTCGCCGCCACGCTCGGCGTCAACCTCGGTGGTGCAGGGGCGGTGGCCGACGCGCCGCAGGAACCGCGCGAGCGCCCGTTCAGCCACCGCGAACACGTGCCGAGCGTCTGGTTCGAAGGCGACGCCGAGACGTGGCGCGACTGCCGCGGCTGCCATCGCTTCACCGCGACGCAGACGGTCAGCACGCCGCAGCGCGAGTGTGCGCCGTGCCACGGCCAGGGCCAGCTGGCGGTGAAGGCCAGCAAGGGCTTCGAGAACGACCTCGGCGGCCACCGCACGCGCACGCGCGACGCGTTCCGCCACCACACGCACGGCATGCTCGAGTGCCGCCAGTGCCATCTGCCGAAGGACGCCGAGTTCGGCGCCGAGAACCTGCGCATCGTCACCGGCCCCGGCAGCTGTGCGCCGTGCCACGAAGCGGGCCGCGTCGACGCCGGCGCCGTGGACACGTTCCGCTGGTTCGCCGGCCTCGACCAAGCGGAAGTGGCTGCCGAACTCGGCACGCCGGTGTTCACGCGCCCGAGCGACACCGCCGCCTACGCGACGAAGCTGACGACGGTGTTCGCCGGCCCGACCGGCGGGCTGAACACGACGCCGCTGCCGACCGGCGGCGACTTCCACCACGGCGACCACCTGGCGATCGCCTGCGCCGAGTGCCACACCAACATCCCGGGGGCGTCGGCGGTCGAGGTCGGCACCGGCGCGATCCCGGTCGCTGCGTGCAAGCAGTGCCACGTGCGCGATGCCGCAGGAGCCGCAGCGACCACCGCCGCGCAGGGCGACAAGAAGGTGCGCGAGCTCGCTGCACTCGGCACGTTCGCGCACCGCGATCACTACGGCTGGCAGGCCGGGCGGAGGCCGGGCACGAAGAAGGACGGGGTCTGCTCCGCCGATGCCTACGCGGCGATCGAGAAGGGCTGCTCGGCGTGCCACACCTACGTGCCGGTGCCGGGCGGCCTCGCCGAGCGCGACTTCCCGTTCGGTTCGGAGCGTTCGAAGGAGACCTACCTCGGTTGCCAGACGTGCCACGCCGTGCCCGGTTGGGCGACCGGCGAGACGAAGCAGGCGCCGCTGCACAGCTCGAGCGGTCCGGCTGCGGCCGACGGCGAAGGCTGGCGCGCGTGCACGGCCTGCCACGTGTTCGGCGGCGGCGACCTCGCGCACCAGCGGCCGCAGGTCGAGGTGCAGCGCTGGAGCGGGCGCACGTTCGTGTTCCCGGCCAATACGCATCCGGACATCACCGCGCGCGGCATCGAAGAAGCGCAGCGCGACGGCCGCGCCCCGCTCGCCGACTGCCGCGAGTGCCACCGCGCGCGCGTGCCGGAGCTGACGACGCGGCTCGAGCAGAAGGTGTTCCGTCACGACGTGCACCTGCCGGCGAACGCCACCGCCGCGACCTGCCTCGGCTGCCATCCGTCGTCGGCGGTTGCCACCGACGGCCCGAGCCTCGCGCCCGGAGACTTCCGCACCTACACGCTGGCCAGCTGCACGAAGTGCCACTGGGGCGGCAACGTCACCGAGGTCGCGGCTCCGGCCCCGCAGCCGGCGAGCAAGCAGGTCGTCGCGTTCCCGCACGGCCCACACGTCACCGCGGCCAAGCAGGCCTGCACCGAATGCCACGTGCTCGGCGCCGACGGCGTCGACGTCGCCACCAAACCGGAGGCGCTCGCCTGTGCGCAGTGCCACGACCACAAAGAAGGTGGCTCGCGCGCCGAGCGCCTGTTCGGCGACGAGGTGCAGAGCTGTGCGAAGTGCCACCGCGACGCGCCGACCGGCCCGGCCCCGGCGCGCGCGATCGCCGCGGTGCCGCCGGTGCGCGGCTCCGCCGCGGCGGTCGCCGATGCGCGCTACCAGGCGCCGCAGGACGTGTTCGCCGGCTTCGCCGACGCGCAGTTCCACCCGCTCGGCACGCAGTGCAGCGAGTGCCACAAGGACGAAGCGATGGCGGCGGTCGACCTGCCGATCACCGACCACCTGCTCGGCACGCAGAAGCCGCGCTTCCACGGCGCTGGTCCGAAGCAGCCCGCCGACTGCCTGCGTTGCCACTGGAAGCCGGTCGGCGAATGGGCCGCGGCGGTCAACGGCTCGATGGCCGCACCGGCCGACAAGCAGCTGCGCGCGCGGCCGGAGTCCCGCGAAGTGCGCCGGATCTTCGGCAACTCGGCGACGGGCTATCCGGGCACCGACAAGGCGAAGGGCTGACCGTCAGCGCTCGGGAGTGCTCAGTACCAGTCGTGGAGCAGGGCGCCCGCGGCGACCCACAGCACGACACCGGCGGCCGCACCGAGGCCGAGGCCGAGCGGCACCGCCGACCAGCCGACGTAGCAGAGAGCCAACAGACCGCCGACCAACGCCAGCACGGCACTGCTGATCAGGATGCCGGCCAGCATGCGGCCGAGGGACGCGGTGGTCGATCCAACGAGCCTGCGCAGGAAAAGGCGCAGACCACTCTCGGTGTGGTTCGGGTCGTCCATGCGGGGCCTTCGTTCGGCCATCGGCCGCCGAGATTCGAGGCCGCCGGCTAGCGCCAGTGGAACTGCTTCCGCAGGTGGCACTCGCGGCACGACGGATGCGCGTCGTCGGGCACCGGCGTCGTGCCGATCGTCTTCGCGACGGCGAACGACTTCGGGTCGTGGCAGTCCGAGCACTTCACGTCGTCGCCGCGATGGCCCGGCGACCAGTGGTTGAACGTGTCGTTGCGCGGCCAGCTGCGGCTCGGCCGTTCCGGCACCGGCGCACTGCGGCCCGGCAGCAGCGTGCCCGGCGGGACCGCGGCGGCGAGCAGGAACGAGTTGCTGCTCGCGGCGTCGGCCGGGTGGCACTGCTGGCAGCTGTTGCCGCCGACGTGCGCGTGGCCGGCGTGGCAGCTCCGGCAGTCGAGCGCGGCCGGCAGCGTGCGCGGCACCGCGCGGAACGCGCCGCCGCCGTCGGGCTCGGCGAACGCGTGGCAGGCGAAGCAGCCTTCGGCCAGCTTGCTGCCGGCGGCGCCGAACAGGGCGCTCTGCACGTGCACGTCGTGCGGGAAGTCGATCGTCGGCGTCTTCGCCAGGCGCTCGTCCGCCAGCATCGTCTTGGCCGCGGTCAGCAGCAGCACCTTGTCGCCGTCGCGGTGGCACTTGCCGCACGGCTCCTGGGCCGCGGCGTCGCCGGGCCAGTGGTAGCTGCCGGCACTCGCCGGCTGCAGCGCCTTGTTCGTGCGCAGGTCGCCGTGGCACGACAAGCAGCCGCTCGCCGGGTCGGTGCTGATCGCCCCGCCGCGCCCGGCCTCTGGCTGCAGCGCGCCGTCGTTGGTGTGCAGCGCGTGCCAGAACGTGCGCACCGGCCGCGGTTCGTCGGCGCGCACGCTGCCGGTCACGTGGCAGCTCGTGCACTCGCGACCCGCTGCGTGCTGCGCGAACTGCTCCGCGTGCAATCGCGCTGGCGACGAGTAGCGGGCGCGTTCGGCCGCGTACTGCTCGGCGGTGAACAGCGGTCGCTGCACCAGCTTGAACTCGGGGCCGACGACGGTGCGGCCGTCGCGCTGCGCTTCGGCGTGGCAGGCCTTGCAGTGGCTCGCGCCGTCGTCGGTGCCGTGCCACGTCACCGGCCACTGGTGCTCG
>JBILEY010000573.1:0-3213 GCA_044351865.1 Planctomycetota bacterium
CAGTATCGGGGTGCACGGCAACGAGTGCCACCGTCGAACCGTTGCGAGCGCCCGTTGTCATCGGCGGCTCCAGGGCAGGGACTGCACCTCGTTTCCGGCCGCCGACGGTAGGCTCTGCGCCCGCAACCCCGTCCCCCGCCTCGGCACCATGCCCGCTCGCCACACCCTGGTCCTCACGTCCCTGTTCGCCGGCCTCGCTCTTGGCAGCTGCTCGTCCGGGCTCGGCAACAACCTGCCGACCCGCGCGCCGTCCGCCACCGGCACCAATGCCAACCTGCCGCTCGGCGTCGACCTCGGCGTGACCCCGAGCAGTGCCGTGGTCGAACCGGCGGTCGCCGGCGTGGTGGTGCCGGCGATCGGCAGCCAGGCCGCGCGCGACGTCGTGCTGCTGGCGTTCGCCAGCGCCGCCGCCGCGAACGACGCCGACGGGGCCGGCAATCCGCTTTCGCGCGACTCGGTCACCGACGGCAACGGCGCCAGCGACGTGTTCGTCGCCGCGATCTGCGCGCAGGACGTCGAGACGCGGGCCTTCAGCCAGTCGCTCGCCGGCAAGTTCCGGCATCCGCGCTGCGCTACGTGCCACAGCATGCAGGCGCCCGGCACGCTGGCGTTCCTGTCGACGATCGAAGGCCACGCCGGACCGCTGCCGGGCCCGACGTTCCCGAACAACGCGCCGGACACCTGCGTGCCCTGCCACGTCAACAGCACGCAGTTCCCGGTGCCCGGCTGGCAGGCGCCGGCCGTGTCGTTCGACCTGCGCAGCAAGACGGTGGCACAGCTCGCCGAAGCCGCGACGCGCGTGCCGATCGACGAGACCGAGCACTTCGTCACCGACCCGCGCGTCTTGTGGGCGCTCGACTCCGGCATCTTGCCGCAGGTTGGCGGACGCAACGGCCGCGCCGACGACGACCACGACGGCGTGCTCGAGCCCGAGGACAGCGACGGCCAGATCCGCACGGTGCCCGGCGGCTCGACGCAGTTCCTCGAGGAGATCGAAGGCTGGCGCGCGAGTGGCGAAGTCGTCACCACGGCCGCGGCCGTGAAGGACATCACGCTGGTCAGCCGCGCCAGCGGCGGCGGTGGCCTCGCCGCCAGCAACGGCGCGTCCTCGGCGCCGCGCGTCGTCTGGGTGGCGAACGGTTCGTTCAACCCGACCACCGCCGGCACCGCCGCGGCGACCAACCCGATCGGCACGCTCTACGTCGTCTACGAGTCGACCGGCAGCAACATCGCCGGCACCGACGGCAACGGCGTCGGCGACGTCTACCGCGCTGCGATCGAGCTGCGCGCCGAGGAAGACGCGAACGGCAACGCGCTCGCCGGCGGCCTGAACCTGCGCTACCTCGACGGCCAGTCGGTGCTGTGCAGTGCCGTCACCGGCACCACCACCGCGGGCAACGGTGCGTCGAGCAAGCCGGTGATCGGCGGGGCGGCGGCGCAGACGGTCGCGTTCCAGTCGCTGGCGACCAACCTGATCGGCGGCTTCACCGACGGCAACGGTGCTGGCAGCGACGTCTTCGTCCGCCGCATCGGCCTCAACACGACGTTGCTGGCGAGCCACCAGCTCGGCGCCAACGCCACCGGCGGCAACGGCAGCAGCGAGAGCCCGGCGCTCGATCCGACCGGCGTGATCGTCGCCTTCGAGAGCGACGCCAGCGACCTGATCGCGACCGACACCAACGGCGTGCGCGACGTGTTCCAGACGCAGGTGGACGGCAGCGCGCCGTTCACCAAGGTGCGCGTCAGCGTCACCGCGAACGGCGACGAGGCCACCGGCGGCGGCAGCAGTGCCGCTGCCGTGCACCGGACCGGCACGCGCGTGCGCGTGGCGTTCCAGTCGGCGGCCACCAACCTGGCGAACGGCCTCGTCGCGGCGACCAACGTCTACCTGTGGGACAGCGACAGCGGCACCAGCACGCTGCTGAACCAGCGCATCACGCCGACCGGCAGTGCCATCGGCGACGGTTCGGCGCGGGCGCCGACGATCACCGCCGACGGCGGCGTGGTCGCGTTCGAGAGCGACGCCACGAACATCGACGTCGAGGTGCCGAGCGACGGCAACCGCGCGAGCGACGTGTTCCTGGTCGAAACGGCGCCGCTGGCCACCGGCAACGTGCTGCCGTTCCGCGCCAGCCTGACGGTGACGACGCTGAGCGACGCCGACGGCGCGTCGACGCGGCCGATGGTCGGCAGCTTCACCGGCAGCGACAACTACCAGACCGGGTTCCTCGCCTTCACCACGGCCGCGACCAACCTCGGCACGTCGGACTCGACCAACGTCGTGGTGTCGTTCCTCGACCAGGTCTCGGGCGTGACCGCGAACTTCACCACCGACGTCGTGCGCGGCCTCGCCCCGCTGACGGTGCAGTTCACCGACACCTCGGCCGGCGAGCCGACCAGCTGGCAGTGGGACTTCGACAACGACGGCAACGTCGACGCGACGACGCAGAACCCGAGCTTCACGTTCACGACGCCGGGCGTCTTCTCGGTGCGGCTGGTCGCCGCCAACGCCAACGCGAGCGGCACCATCACGCGCAGCGGCCTGATCACGGCGGTGACGACGATCACGCCGGACTTCACGGTGTCGGCGACCAGCGGCGTGGCACCGCTGACGGTGACCTTCACCGATGCGTCGACGCAGTCGCCGACGGCGTGGGCGTGGGACTTCGAGAACGACAGCACGGTCGACGCGACGACGCAGAACCCGTCGCACACCTACACGACGCCGGGCACCTACGCGGTGTCGCTGACGGCGACCAACGAAGCGGGCTCGGCAACCGAGACGAAGACCGGCTTCGTCACCGTGCTGACCCCGGTCGTCGCCGGCTTCACCGCCTCGACCACGAGCGGTGCCGCACCACTGTCGGTGACGTTCACCAACACCTCGACCGGCGCCACCTCGTTCTCGTGGGACTTCGAGAGCGACGGCACGCCGGACTCGACGGCGACCAATCCGACGCACGTGTTCAGCACCGGGGGGGCGACGACGGTGACGCTGACCGCGACCGGTCCGGGCGGCACCGACACCGAGACGCTGGTGATCACGCCGGCGAGCTCGGCGTCGTTCACGATGACCGTCAGCGGCAACCCGATCACGTCGGCCTACGAGGCGACGACGATCACCTTCACCAGCACGTCGGGCGGCTCGCCGACGACGTTCTCGTGGGACTTCGACTTCACCGCCAACCCGGGTGTGCTGACCGCCAGTGGCTC
>JBILEY010000110.1:0-13074 GCA_044351865.1 Planctomycetota bacterium
GATCTCGAAGCCGAGCGAGTGCAGTCGGTCGACCAGCGGCACGATCAGCCGCTTGTCCTCGTCGCGCACCGAGACGAACACCTTGCCGTCCTTCGGCAGCGCGTTGCCGGCGCCGACCATCGCCTTCGCGAACGCGGTGCCGAAGCGCACGTCGATGCCCATGACCTCGCCGGTCGACTTCATCTCCGGGCCGAGCACGGTGTCGACGCCGTGGAACTTGTTGAACGGGAACACCGGCGCCTTCACCGAGAAGTACGGCGGCTCGAGGCGTTCGATCACGCCGACCTGGCGCAGCGTCTCGCCGAGCATCACGCGCGCGGCGAACTTCGCCAGCGGCTGGCCGATCGCCTTGCTGACGAACGGTGCGGTGCGCGAGGCGCGCGGGTTGGCCTCGAGGATGTAGACCTTGTTGCCGCGCACGGCCCACTGCACGTTCATCAGGCCGACGACCTTCAGCGCGCGCGCGAGGCGGCGCGTCTTCTCGGCGATCTCCTCGATCAGGCCCTCGGTCAGCGTGTACGGCGGCAGCGAGCAGCTCGAGTCGCCGGAGTGGATGCCGGCCTCCTCGATGTGCTCCATGATGCCGCCGATGACGACCTCGTTGCCGTCGGCGATCGCGTCGACGTCGACCTCGATCGCCGAGTCGAGGAACTTGTCGACCAGCAGCGGCCGTTCCTCGGAGAACGAGCTGTGCCGCTCCATGTAGGACTCGAGGCCGGCGCGCTCGTAGACGACCTCCATCGCGCGGCCGCCGAGCACGAAGCTCGGACGCACCAGCACCGGGTAGCCGATGCGTTCGGCGACGGCGAGTGCCTCGGCGCCGGTGCGGGCCATGCCGTTCGGCGGCTGGTCGATGCCGAGCTTGGTGATCAGCTGGCTGAACAGTTCGCGGTCCTCGGCTTCGTCGATCGAGTCGACGCTGGTGCCGACCAAGGGAGCGCCGTGGTCCTGCAGTCCGCGCGCGAGGTTCAGCGGCGTCTGGCCGCCGAACTGCACGATGACGCCGCGCGGCTGGATGCGGTCGACGACGTTCATCACGTCCTCGTGCGTCAGCGGCTCGAAGAACAGCATGTCGGAGGTGTCGAAGTCGGTCGACACGGTCTCCGGGTTGCTGTTCACCATCACCGTCTCGTAGCCGAGCTGCCGCAGCGCCATCGCCGCGTGCACGCAGCAGTAGTCGAACTCGATGCCCTGGCCGATGCGGTTGGGACCGCCGCCGAGCACGACGACGCGCTGCTTCTGCGCCTTGCTGGTGGCCTTGGCCGGTTCGCCGCTGGCGCCTCCGTCGACTTCGTCCTCGATGCCGTCGTAGGTCGAGTAGAGGTAGGGCGTGTGGCTCGGGTACTCGGCGGCGCAGGTGTCGACGCGCTTGTAGACCGGCAGCACACCGAGCGCCTTGCGGTGCTCGCGCACGTCCCACTCGCTGACCTTGCCGGGACAGGCGGCGGCGATCTGGCGGTCGCTGAAGCCCAGGCGCTTCGTTGCCTGCATCAGCTCGCGGCCGACGCCGGCGAGGCCGTTGCTGGTCGCGGCGACGAGTTTCTGTTCGTGCTGGATCAGCGTGAACAGCTGGTCGAGGAACCACGGGTCGATCTTCGACGACTCGTGCACGTCCTCGACGGTCATGCCGACGAGGAAGGCGGCGCGCACCCAGTCGATGCGGTCGGCGCGCGGCGTGACGAGGTGCGGCCGGATCGACTCGACGTTGAAGTCCTCGGCCTTGCAGTGCGGCTTGCCGGGCACGTTGCCGAAGCCGTTGCGGCCGGTCTCGAGGCCGCGCAGCGCCTTCTGCATCGCCTCCTTGAAGGTGCGGCCGATCGCCATCACCTCGCCGACCGACTTCATCTGCGTGGTCAGCACCGAGTCGGCGGTGGGGAACTTCTCGAACGCCCAGCGCGGGAACTTGACGACGCAGTAGTCGATCGTCGGTTCGAAGCACGCCTTGGTCGTCTTCGTGATGTCGTTGTCGAGTTCGTCGAGCGTGTAGCCGACGGCGAGCTTGGCCGCGATCTTGGCGATCGGGAAGCCGGTCGCCTTGCTGGCCAGCGCCGAGCTGCGGCTGACGCGCGGGTTCATCTCGATGACGATCATGCGCCCGTCGCGCGGGTTGATCGCGAACTGCACGTTGCTGCCGCCGGTGTCGACGCCGATCTCGCGGATGCAGGCGATCGCCGCGTCGCGCATCAGCTGGTACTCGCGGTCGCTGAGCGTCTGGGCCGGCGCCACCGTGATCGAGTCACCGGTGTGCACGCCCATCGGATCGAAGTTCTCGATCGAGCAGACGATGATGACGTTGTCGTTCTTGTCGCGAACGACCTCGAGCTCGTACTCCTTCCAGCCGGCGATCGACTCCTCGACCAGGATCTCGCTGTTCAGCGACAGCTGCAGGCCACGGCCGGCGATCTCCTCGAACTCCTGCAGGTTGTAGGCGATGCCGCCGCCGCTGCCGCCCATCGTGAAGCCGGGGCGGATGACGCACGGCAGGCCGATGACGTCGAGCGCCTTGCGCGCTTCGTCCATCGAGTAGGCGAGCTGCGAGCGCGCGCAGGACAGGCCGATCTTCTCCATGGCGTCGCGGAACTCGAGGCGACCCTCGGCCTTCTGGATCGCCTCGGGGCGCGCGCCGATCATCTCGACGCCGAACTTCTTCAGCACGCCCATGTCGTTCAGCTGCATCGCGCAGTTGAGGGCGGTCTGGCCACCGAGCGTCGGCAGGACCGCGTCCGGGCGCTCCTTCTCGATGATCTTGGCGACGACGTCCGGGGTGATCGGCTCGATGTAGGTCCGATCCGCCATCTCCGGATCGGTCATGATCGTCGCCGGGTTGCTGTTGATCAGCACGATCCGGTAGCCGTCGGCCCGCAGCGATTTGCAGGCCTGCACCCCCGAATAGTCGAACTCACAGGCTTGGCCGATCACGATCGGCCCGGACCCCAGGATGAGGATCGACTTCAGGTCTTGGCGGCGTGGCATTTCGGGCCAGGACTACAGCGAGTCGGCCCGTGTCGCGCGAGAGGAAAGACGAGCTCGTCGCGCGTCGATTTCGCCGGCGGCAGCGCCGCCGCGCCGCGTCACTTCGCCGGCGGCAGCGCCGGGTCCGGCTTGGTGAACTCCGGACCGAGGTCGATCAGGATCGCATACTCGGCTGGATCGCTGGTCGCCCGGGCGACTTCGAGCGCCAGCCACTGCGAGCGACGGGCCTCCGGTGACGTCTCCTCGCCGATCCGATAGCCGGTGCCGCCTTGGGCGCGGGCGAGACCGAGGTAGTACTCGGCGTTCAGCGGGTCGAGCTCGAGCGCCTTCTTCATGCTCTCGATCGCCTCGTCGTTCTGGTCCTTGAGCCACTGCGCGCGGCTCAGGGTGGCGTAGACCTGCGGGTTCTGGAACCCCTTCTCGAGGGCGATCTTGAGCATCCGTTGCGCCTTGATCGGCGCGTTGCTGCCGATGGCGATGCGGCCGGCTTCGTAGTAGCCGCGGCCGGACGACGGCTGCAGTCCCTTCACGTACTCGTGCCAGGCCTTCTCGACCTCCTTGAGGTCCTTGAAGTCCATGAACTTCTTGAACAGCTCGATCTGGTCGGTGGGCTTCACCTGCTTGAACTGGATCTCGTTGATCTCGCGCTGGACCGACTTGTCGCGCGCGAGCGCCATGTAGAAGTCCTTCAGCTTCTTCTCGGTCTTCGGGTCCTCGAGCAGCCAGTGCATCAGGGTCCAGCCCCATGCGTACTGCTCCGACCCGAACTCCTCCCGGGTCATGTTGATCAGCTGCTCGAGGCCCTGCCAGCGGCCCTCCGCGATCGCATCCTGGACCTCGGCCAAACGGCCTTCCTGGATGTGCCCGATCGACATCTTCTTGGTCTTCTGGTCCCACTTGCTGGCGCCGTAGTACTCGCCCAGGGACTCGTTGACCCAGAGCGGATACTTGAACTTCACGTCGATCAGCTGGGTCAGGTAGTGGTTCGTCTCGTGGAACATCACCTCGCGCGTGAAGTCCAGATCGAGACGGTCGAAGTAGAAGTTCAGCTCCAGCGGCTCCACGAAGCGGAAGTAGCCGGCCACGCCCTGCCCGGCGCCGCTGACCTGCTGGTAGTAGTCCTGGTCGTGGTAGAAGCAGACCTTCAGGCGGCCGAGCTTCGGCGGCTTCTTGATGCCCCACTCCTTGGTGAAGGTCTTGAAGTAGACCTCCATCTGGTCGGCGAAGCTCTTCATCACCTCGGGGTCGATCGTGTACTCGAACGCGAAGTTCTCGGTGTTGAGCTTGTAGCGGTTGCTCCAGTCGCGGTGCGCCATCGCCTCCTTGATGCGCGCTTCGCGATCGGCGGTGCGCTTCTGCAGGAGCTTGTCGCGCTCGGCGACCTGCATCCACTTGCCGTCGAACTTGACCAGGCCCTGGTCGAGCTTGCTCTTGTCCTCGTCGCTGAGGCTCGCGTCGACGGCTTCGCCCTTGATGTGCGACTCCTTGACCATGGAGCGCGGGATGGCGATGTCGCCGTGCGGGAAGTGGATGACGACGTTGTCGCCGACCGTCTCCATCTTGACGCCGGTGACGAAGCGGGTGTCCTTCAGGAGCAGGCTGTCCTGGGCCGCCGCGAAAAGCGGGGTGCACAGGCACGAGGCGAGCAGGGACAGGGAACGGAGTGAGGGGCGCATGACTTTGGGCGTTGCTGCGGTGGTGGGCTTGGCGAGGGCGGACCGGCGGTGAGCGCCGCCGGCCGACCTCAGGCGGTCACGCCTTCTTCAGGTACTCGTGGAAGGCCTTCTGGATCGAGGTCCACGTGGCCTCGTCCCAACCGAGGTCCTTGGTGAGCTGCTCGAGGATCTCGGTGTGGCGGCGCTTCCAGTAGTTCCGGTCCTCGTCGTTGTTGGCCTTCTCCTCTTCCTCGGTCGTGGCGGCGGCGCGGCCCTGACGGCGTTCCGCGTCCATGCCCTCGGCCAAGGCGATCGTGCCCTTCATGTACTTGACGACGAAGTCCTTCAGCTGCGGGGTCTTCGCGCCCGGGCCGTACATGTAGCGCACCAGCCGGCTGGTCTGCGCCACCCACTGCCAGTAGGCGGCTCGTTCGGCGTCGGTCGTGGTCCTCATCTCGCCCTCGAGCTTCGTGCCCATCAGCTCCTTCAGGGCGGCGAAGGCGCCGGCGCGCTCGACTTCGCGGATGTAGTTGTTCTCCCGGTCGGTCGGCTCGTTGACCAGCTTGCCGAGCTTGATGCGCGAGCCGCCGACGTAGCCGAGCAGGCCCGTGCGCATCCAGGTCGGCAGGTAGTTGTAGAGCAGCGCGTCCTTGTCGTAGATGTACTGCGCGAACATGCCGCGGAAGAGTCGGCTCCAGTCGATGCCGGCATTGCCTTCGCTCTTGTCCTGCCAGGTCACGACCTCGCGGTCGTCCGAGTTGTAGGAGTCGCTGTTGCTCGAGGTGTCGGCGTAGGCGCTGGCTTCGTCGATGTCGGCGCAGATGCGGATGATGCCGTGCATCACGTACTCGTCGCTGACGACGTCGAAGTTCTCCTCCATCCAGCTGCGGTAGGCCTCGACGGCATCGATGATGTTCTTCGTGTACTTGGCGTCGGCGTGCGACAGCACCAGGTAGTGCTTGGTGCGCTTGGCCGTCCAGCCCGGCAGCAGGTCCTTCTGCGACTTGGCCATGCGCTCCTCTTCGATCTTCTTGCGGCGGCGCTGGCGCTCCTCGACCGGCAGTTCCTTCCACTTGCTGCGGTCGGTGACCCACATCGTGTCGGCACCGTTTTCGCCGGTGACCGCAGCCGTCGCTTCGACCGTGGTGCGCGGGATCAGCTTGAACGACTTCAGCGCGGCCAGCATCTGCGGCTCGAGCTTCTCGAAGTGGTCCTCGAGCACGTCGCACTCGACCGCCATCTCGCCCTTCTCGCCGCGGAACAGCCAGGTGATCAGGCGGCGCTTCATGTTGGCGCTCTTCTCGATGCGCACCTGGAACTTGGTGCAGGGCACACCGGCCTCGGTCGTCGACTCTTCCTTGTCGATGTACCAACCCTCGCCGACGTTGCGCTTCAGGTAGTCCTTGTAGTCGCGGTAGGGGCGGTTCTTGGCGACGTAGGTCGTGTCGCCGCGCCGCTCTTCCTCGACCTTCAGCTTGCGCGCCTCGTCGTCGAACTCGATCACGTAGATCGTCGGCTTGTGCTCGCCGCCGCCCGTCGCGTCGCGCGTCTTCGTCTCGTAGCTGCGGTTGCTCAAGAACTTGGCGACGATCCACTTCTCGTCGATCTGCACCGGGATCGTCGTCCACTTCTCCGGCACCTTGATGCGGAAGCCCTTCTTGGTGTCTTCGTGGATGCCCTGCTTCTGCGCAGCGGCGGGAACGGCGAGGCTGGCGAGCGCGCACAACCCCAGAACAGCATGGACTGCCTTCATCATCGAGGGACCCTCACTTGGTACGAGGCGGAGAAACTAGCGGCGGATCGGAGCCCGGGCGAGCCCCATGGCGAACGGGACGTAACGCCCCTGCAACGAGTCGTCTCCCGGGCGGGCGAGATGCCTAGGGGGCCATGGACGACATTCTGTGGCGTCTCCTCCCGACTTCGTGGGCGAGCCGGCATGATCCGCCGCCCCGAGGAAGACTCTCCACCCGCATGCAGCTCCGCTCGCTACCTCTTCTCTCTGCCTTGTTGGGCGCTACGTTCGCCCAGCAGCAGGCGTTCGCCCAACAGCAGACCACCGACGTCGTCTACCCCGCCGATGCGCCGGTCCGCGTCGGTGAGGCGGTCTGGCAGGCCTGCCGCGTCGTCGACGCCGTCACCGGCAAGCCGATCGCCGGCGCCGAGCTCACGCTGATCGAGGCGCGGCGCACGCCGCTGCCGCGCGAGTTCTGGAGCAAGCGCGCCGCCACCAGCGACCAGGACGGCTGGATCCGCGTGCGCAGCGACAACCTGAAGGGGCCGTTCCACATGCTGCTGCTGCGCGCCAAGGGCTATGGGCCGAGCGCCGTCACCGGCGCGGTGCCGAGCCTCGTGTGGGCGTTGTCGCCGGCGATCGACGTGCCGGTGGCAGTGCGGGATTGGCAGGAACGGCCGGTCGCCAACGCGCGCATCGGCTTGTGCCTCGGGGCCGGCAACACCCCGGACGTCGCCGACGCCACGACCGACGCCAGCGGCAATGCCGTGTTCCGCGGCGTCGATGCGAACAACCCCGTCGCCGACGTCTATCCCAGCTCCCCGGACCTGTCGGTCACCGACTATGGCCGGCTCGACTGGGTGCCGGGCGACCACCCGGTCGTCGTCAACGTCGCGCGCGGCCACCGCATCGACGGCGTTCTGCTCGACAAGGACGGCAAACCGTTCGCCGGTGCCTTCGTCGGCGCACCGCAGGTCACCCGTGGCCCGTGGGCGAGGACCGGCGCCGATGGCAAGTTTTCGCTCGAGGGTGCCGTGCAGGATCCAGACCTGCTGGTGCTGATCGGTCGCCAGCTGGTCAAGTTCGATCGCCCCGACGGCGAGTCGCCGTTCACGCTGCAGCTGCCCGAACTGCCTCCCGAGGCCAAGGTCGAGGAGATCGTGGCGGAAGGGGACGAAGGCGGCGACGGCGAGCCGCAGGGCGGTGACGGTCCGGCGCCAGGACCGGGCGGCAAGGTCGTCGGCCAGCCCGAAGGGGGCCAGCAGCGCCGCCGGCTGCCGCCGAAGGTCGTCGAGCGCCCCGAGCCGCCGGAGGGCCCGATGGTCGAGGTCGCACTGCAGGTCGTCGATCCGCAGGGTGCGCCGATCCCGGAACTGCTGATCCGTCTGCGCGGCCCGCTGCCGCGCTACGCCCTCGCCAACGAAGACGTGCGCGACGGCGTGGCGTCGATGACGCGCTTGCCCGGCAAGTACGAGGTCGTCACCGAGTCGCAGCGCTTCGAGCCGGTGCTCGGTTCGTTCGAGGTTGCCGAGGGCGGCAAGGCCACGGCCAAGCTGGTCGCGACGCCGCGTCCACTGCTGCAGGTCAAGGTCGAGGACCGCGCCTCGCTCGGCAGCATCAACCTGCGCACCGCCGCCGGCACGCTCGACATCGCCGACCAGTTCGGTGACGACGGCGTGGCGTCGATCCCGGTGCCGAACAGCGAGCCGTTCTGTTTCGTCGTCGGCAACGACATCGGCGTGCACGTCGTGCGCACCACGTTCGCCGAGGCGAAGGCGCAGCAGCCGCTGGTGCTGCGCGGCATCGCGCCGACCACGGTGCGCGGCAGCGTCGTCGGTCCGGACGGCAAGCCGGTCGCGGCCGACGTCGCCGTGATGAACCGCTTCGAGGCGCTGCGCAGCGAAGACGGTCTCGATCCGCGCAAGATCGAACTGCAGCCCGCCGAAGCCGGCACGTTCGAGATCGCGAGCCGCCACGAAGGGCTCGCGTTCGTCGTCGTCGTGCCGCGCGACGTCAAGCTGCGCCCGGCGATCGTGCCGGTCACGCTGCCGCACCGCGGCCTCGCGGTCAGCGCCGACGTCGGCAAGCTCGCGGTCGCCGCCGCACCGCAGTTCGTGGCGCTCGGCGCCGACGGCAAGCCGATGGCCGAGGCGATGGCCGAAGTCGTCCGCGTCGGCTGGCACGACGTGCGCAAGCGCGGCCCGATGTTCGCGTTCGACGCCGCCGGCGGCCTGCTGGCGCCGCCGTTGCAGGCCGGCGACGCGGTCGTCGTGCCCGCCGAGACGTGGGACATCGACCACGATGCCGCCGAGGGCGAGGTCGCCATCGTCGACCTGCCGTTCCGCACCGTGCTCGAAGGCAACGGGCCGTGGCAGGTGAAGATGCCCGCCGGCCAGCTGCTGGTGACGCTGAAGGACAAGGCCGGCGCCGCCGTCGACGGCCGCATCTTCCTCGCCGACCGTTCGCTCGGCGTGTCGGGCAAGCTGCACGTGCGGCAGGTGCCGCCGGGTCAGCACCAGGTCGTCGTCGTCGCGCGCGATCGCAAGGCCGTGCTGTGCACGGTCGACGTCAAGGCCGATGGCGTCAGCGAGCTGACCGTCGAGATGGGCGATCGCAACTGATCGCTGGGAGCGCGCGACCGGCGCGCTCCATCACCAGCCGCGTCATCACCAGACGAGGCGCGCGTCGTCCGGCCCGAGCTTGCCGGCCGCGCGCACACCGCTGCCGCTGGTCTTGTGCAGCGCGTCGCCGAGGTCGGTTCGCGCTTCTTGCGCCAGCTGCTGCAGCCGCGCGACCACCTCGGGATGCTGCGCCGCGACGTTGGTCGTCTCGCCCGGATCGGCGCGCAGGTCGAACAGCTCGAGGCCGATCTTCGCCGTCGTGTAGGGCGCCGGCGCGCCGTCGCGGCCACCGCGCTTGCCGCCGAGCGTCGCGTAGTCGTGCGGGAAGTGCAGCTTGAAGCGGCCGTCGCGCACGGCCTGCAGCTGGCCGCCGGCGTAGTAGCAACAGAACAGCGTGTGCGGCGTGCTCGCCCCCGCTTCGCCGAACAGCAGCGGCCCGATGTCGAGGCCGTCGATCTTCCGCTTCGGCAGTTCGGCGCCGACCAGCTTCGCCACCGTCGGCAGCACGTCGATCGTCGCCGCGAACTCGTGGCAGGTGGCGCCCGCCGGCACGCGGCCAGGCCAGCGCGCGATCGTCGGTTCGCGGATGCCGCCTTCGAACATCGTGCCCTTGCCCTCGCGCAGCGGGCCCGCACTGCCGGCGTGCTCGCCGTACGACAGCCACGGCCCGTTGTCGCCGGTGAACAGCACCAACGTGTGCTCGTCGACGCCGCAGCGCTGCAGCGCCGCGAGGATCTCGCCGACCGACCAGTCGATCTCCATGACGACGTCGGCGAACGCGCCGCGGCCGCTCTTGCCGGCGAACGCCGGCGACGCGAACAGCGGCACGTGCACCATCGTGTGCGGCACGTAGAGGAAGAACGGCTCGTCGCGATGGCGTTCGACGAAGGCGACGGCGCGCTCGGTGTACTGCTTCGTCAGCAGCGCTTGCTCCTCGCCGGTGACCTCGGCGTCGACGACGCGTTCGCCGTCGAGCAGCGGCAGCGGCGGATAACCGCGTTTGCGCCGTTCGGCGTCGCTCGGCAGCTTCGCGTAGGCCGGATGCAGCGGCCACATGTCGTTGCTGTAGGGCAGGCCGAACCACTCGTCGAAGCCGTGGCGCCCCGGCAGGAACTTCGGATGGTGCCCGAGGTGCCACTTGCCGAAGCACGCGGTCGCATAGCCGACCGACTTGCACAGTTCGGCGAGCGTCGTCTCGTCGTCGTGCAGGCCGATCTGCGCGTCGGGCCCGAGCGCGCCGGCGATGCCGATCCGCTGGTGGTAGCAGCCGGTCAGCAGCGCTGCGCGCGACGCCGAGCACACCGCCGACGACACGCTGAAGTCCGTGAACCGCATGCCCTCGCGTGCCATGCGGTCGAGGTTCGGCGTCGGGATCGAACCGCCGAACGGCCCGATGTCGGCGTAGCCCAGATCGTCGACGAAGATCACGACGACGTTCGGCGGGCGTGATGGGGGAGTGTTCGCGGGCTTCGTGGTCGCGACGCTGGCGCAGGCGCCGAGCAGCAGCGAGGTGGCGAGGGCGGCCGTTCGCATGCGCGCATCATGCCCTTGGCCTACGATCCGCCGCGAATGCCCTCGTCGACTTCTCCTCGATCGCTCCGCGTCCTGGCGACGATGCTGCTGTGCGTCGCCACGGCCTGTGGTGAGCAGGTCGCGCACGAGACGGCCCCGCCGGACGAGGCCCCGAGCAGGATCGCGCAGGCCAAGGCTCGTCGGTCCGGCCGTGAGCTGTTGTTGACGATTCGTATGGACCTCGGCATCTACTTCAAGGGCGACGTGGAGCGACACAAAGCGATCGCGAGGGTCGTCGGTTCTGGCGCGGAGCTCGGGGTCGTGCCGCTGGCGATCGAGGTCGTCGAAGGGAAGTCGTTGCCGCAGGGGCCACAGGCGCCACAGGCGCCGGACTGGCTGGAGGCGCTGTGCCTGCCGATCCCCTTGCTGGGCAGCTCGAACGACGGGCCGCTGCAGGTCGATTTCCACAGCACGCTGTCGCTGATCGCGTTCGTCGACGCCGACTTTCGACCGATCGCCACCTGGGGCGAGGAGCCCTTCGCCGTGGCCGACACCGCGCGCGCTGCGATCGAAGAGGCGCGCGCCACACGCCACCGTCGCGACGCGGAGTTCGCCATCGCCGACTTCCTCGACGGCAGCGACCGCGCCGCTGCGCTGCAGCGCGGCCTCGCTGTCCTGGATCGCTGGATCGTCGTGCGCAGCTACGCAGCCGAACTGGAGGAGTTGGTCGCGAACGGCGACGACACCGTGCGCAGCTGGGCGGAGCCGCTGTTGCGCGAGCACCGCATGCTGCGGGCGTGCGTCGAGCTCCAGCGCGCGCAGGGAGACGCGGAGACGATCTCGCCGCGCCGTCAGTCCGAGCAGCTGGCGCCTGTCGTGCGTCGCTACGCGGACGTGCCAGAGGTCGCGATGCTCGCTGCCTGTATCCAGGGCGATGCCGAGTGGCGGCTCGCGATCGACGACGCCGGCGTGGAACGCATCTGCGAACGGGTGGAAGCGGCGGCGGCGGGTTGCAGTTCGCCTTGGCGCAGCATCGCCACGATGTGGCTCGCATCGCATCGTCGGTAGCCAACCCCTTCTCGCGGAGTCGCGGCGGGGCGCATCGCCAGGCGCTGGCCGTCGTCGCTGGGCGCCGGTAGCCTCCGCGCCGCGCGCGAGGGCGCACCCGGGTTGGCGGGCAGGACCGAGTCCACCTCGACATCGAACGTCCTTCGATCCCCATGACGCTCCATCCCGGCTCGCCGACCGCCGGACCCGAGGAACCGTCATGCCTTCCCTTCCGCCCCGCGCCGACGTCGACCAGCTTCGCCGCCGCGCCAAAGAACGTCTCGCCGCCGCTCGTGCCGGCGAGACCGCCGCACTCGCCAGCTTCACCGCGGCGAACCTGATGCCGACGCTGGCCAGCGCGCAGCTGCTGCTGGCGCGCGAACACGGCCTGCCCAGCTGGCCGTCGCTGCTGCTGGCCATCGCGCATCGCCGCGTGCTCGACCTGCGCGATCCCGCCGCGTTGGCTGCGTTCGTGCGCGAACATCCCGAAACCGCCACCGCCGAGTTGTCGCCGTGGCGCGACCATCCACGCGGCGCGTCGCCGCTCGGCTACCTGGCGATGGCGCGCTACGACACGACGACGAAGCGGTGGCGCGACGTCGACGGCACCGCCGCCGCCGCGCACGTGCTGCTGGCCGCGGGGGCGCCGGTCGATGGCCCACCTGGGGCCAAGGAGACGCCGTTGATCACCGCGGCGAGCTACGGCGACGCGGCGCTGGCGGCGGTGCTGATCGCCGCGGGCGCGAACGTCGAGGCGGTCGCGGCCAAGGACGCCGGCGGTGTGCCCGGCGGCACGGCGCTGCTGCATGCGGCTGTGTTCGGCATGACCGACGTGCTCGACGTGCTGGTCGCCGCGGGTGCGAAGGTGGGTTCGCTCGAAGAGGCCGTGGCGGCGGGCGAACTCGGCGACTGGCTCACCGCCGAAGTCGACGAGCAGACGCTGGTGCGCGCGCTGGTGATGGCCAGCGACCACCAGCGGCTCGCCGTGATCGCGCAGCTGCTCGCGCACGGTGCTCCGATCGATGCCGAGGACGAGTGCTTCCGTCGTCAGCCGCTGCGCCTAGCCGCCGCGAACGGCCGCGTGCAGAGCGTCGACGCACTGCTCGCGCACGGCGCCGACCCGCGCTGTGCCGACCACCTCGGTCGCACCCCGCTGCAGCTGTGCCTCGCCGCGCGCGCGGCAGCGGCCGATCCGGCGCCGTTCGACGCGGTGGCGGAACGGCTGCGGCGGGCGCTCGCGCCAGGCCGCGGCAACGCGTAGTCGGCGCCCTCTGTCTCCTGGCCAACGTCGGGAACGTTCGATGGCCTGACGTTCCGAACGTCTCGCGACGCTGCTGAGGATTTTCCGGCGAAGTGCGACCGCGGCGGCTCGAGCCGTCCCTGAACGGACGATGCACCCGATCCGTTCGCACGACGCGCTGTTCCGCTTCGTGTTCGGCGATGCCGAGACCTTGGCCGAGCTGCTGCGTGCGCAGCTGTCCGACGAGGTCGCGGCGGCGATCGACTGGGCGAGCCTGCGCCCGGCCGACCGCGA
>JBILEY010000530.1:0-3784 GCA_044351865.1 Planctomycetota bacterium
GCGCGGACTCTCGTTGACGACGAGGCGCAGCGTCAGCAAGTGATTGCCGTGCCCGGGGTTGGCGAAAAGGCCGCAGCGGAACGCGTCGCCCGGGTAGGCACCGCCGATCACTTCGAACAGGTCCTGGTCGCCGTCGTGGTCGAAGTCACAGAAGGCGACGCCGTGCCCCTTCTGCAGGTGGCCGAGGCCGGTCGCCATCGTCACGTCCTGCAGCGCCTTGCCGCCGACAGAGCGCAGCGCGACGTTCGGCATCAGCGACGAGTAGGACGGATCGCCGGTGCCGAGGTAGCAGTCGAGCCAGCCGTCGCCGTCGAGGTCGCCGACGCTGCAGCCCATCGGCATCGTCGGCATCGTGAAGCCGAGCTCGCGCGTCACGTCACGGAAGCCGCCCTTGCCGTCGCCGCGGTAGAAGGCGGCGGTCGTGAACGACAGGTTGCCACCGAGCAGATGCGACGCGAGGTGCGCCACGCCGGTGTCGTAGTTGGCGACGAACAGGTCGAGAGCGCCGTCGTTGTCGAAGTCCCAGAACCACGTCGGGAAGCTGTTGGTCGGCTTCGTCACGCCGGCGGCCGGCGCGATGTCGACGAACGTGCCGTCGCCGCGGTTCTTGTAGAGCCGGTTGTCGCTGCCGATGTTGCTGATGTAGAGGTCGGGCCAGCCGTCGCCGTCGACGTCGCCCCACGCGACGCCCTTGGCGTAGCGTTCGTCGGCGACGCCGGCCGCGTTGGTCACGTCGACGAAGCGCGCGCCGTCGTTGCGGTAGAGGTGCGACGTGCAGGCCACGCGCTGCGAACGCGAGCCGCCGATGTAGAGGTCGAGGTCGCCGTCGCGGTCGAAATCGGCGAACGCCGCCGTCTGCGTCGGTTCGCGCCGTTCGCCAAGCCCGACGTCGAGCGTCACGTCGTCGAAGAAGCCGTCACCTCGGTTCCGCAGCAGCGAGCAAGGCAAGCGTCCGTGCTCGAACCACCAGCCGCCGCGCAGCACCAGCACGTCGACGTCGCCGTCGTTGTCGTGGTCGGCGTGCACCAGGTGCAGGCCGCCGGTGATGCCCCCGAGCCCCGCCACCGCGGTGCGGTCATCGAACGTGCCGTCGCCGCGGTTGTGGAAGAAGCGCAGCTGCCCGTGCGGCGCCCAGTCGGAGACGACGAAGTCGAGCCGCTCGTCGCCGTCGAAGTCCTCGCAGACGACACCGCCGGCATGGCCTTGCCGATCGACGCCCGCGTCGGCCGCGACGTTGCACCAGCGCGGCAGCTCGGCCTCGGGCGCGAACGCTTTCGCCGGCAGCCGCAGTGCGGGCTCCAGGCCGTCCGGCCACGTGCCGAGCGTCATGTGCGCGATGTTCGCCAGCCACAGCGTCTGCCAGTGCCAATAGTCGCCGGGCGACACGCTCTGCAGCACCTCGCCGAAGTAGCGCAGCGCGTTCTCGGAGCCGGTGCGTTCGCTGTGCGTGCCGTCGCCGCGGATCGGCAGGATGCAGCGCTCCTGGTTCGGCAGCTTGCAGCAGTTCTCGGTCTCGCCGAAGCGCAGCCAAGCGAGCCCCAGCTGGAACGCGACGCCGACGCGACCGGAAGGCTCGGCGGCGAGTTCGCCGCGCGCGATCGCTTCGTGCGTCGCCGTCAGCAGGTCGATCGCCTCGCGTTCGAGCCCCTGCTCGAGCGCCGCGGTCGCAGTCTCCCAGCGCAGCCGCCAGTCGGCGCGCGGTCCGGCTTCCTGCAGCTTCGTGCGCAACGTCGCCAGCCGCTGCTGGCCGAAGAACGGGTTGTCGACGTCGGCGTTCGCCGCCAGTTCGTCGAGCAGCGCCACCATGCGCGCATGCGACGGCGGATGCTCGTCGCCGCGGCTGCAAGCGGCCACCGCGGCCGCCGACACCAGCATCGGGATCCAGGGTTTCATCGCGTCACCGTCATCGGCCCAGTGGGGTTCTCGACCTTCGTCTCGGAGCTGCTGCCGTCGGGCCAGTGCACGCGCACGACCGCGTCGGCCGGGACTCTCGCGAACATCACGCACGGCGAGCTCTGGGCCAGGTAGCTGCCGCCGGCCTGCACTTCGCCGCGCGCCAGCAACTTGCCGTTCTGCAGCAGTTCGATGCGCGCGCCGACGCCGGTCGGGTTGCCGGCGGGGCCGCGCAGGCGGACGCCGAGGAAGGCAAGGGTGCGGTCTCTCCAGCTGGAAGACGAGAAGTAGTGCATCGCGGGAGCGTTGTTGCGCGTCACCACCAACGAGAAGGCCGAGTGCGCAACCGGCTCGCAGACCACCGCCAGCGCCTTCGCGTCTCCCTCTACGTGCAATCCCGAATCTTCGATCGCAACCGGCTCGAAGCGCAGCCCGCCGACGCCGCGCATCCACAGACCGAGGCCGCCGTCGCTGCGGCCGGTCTCGGGCTCCGGCGAGAAGAAGTTGTGCACCAGCACGATGTCCTGCACCCCATCCGCGTCCGTGTCGGTGATGGCGACCCCGAATGCCGTCGACACCTGCGCCAACCACGGCAGCGGTGCGGCGTGGAAGCGGCCGTCGCGCTGTTCGAGCACGACGTGGCGCAGTTCGTTGCACTCGAGCACCAGCGAGTCGCCGAGGGCCTTGCCGTAGATGTCGCCCAGCTTCGCGCGCGCGAACTGGTCGTAGGTCGGGAAGCGTTCGCGCACGAATGGCATCGCCTGGCTGCTGCAGCTGAGCCCGCGCACGGGCAGTTCGCCTTCGGCCGCGGTCTTGCTCTCGACGACGTCGAACGTGCCGTTGCCGTCGAAGTCGCGCGCGTAGAGCCGCTGCGGCTTCTGCGGCGAGGCCTTGTACTTGGTGTTGAGGCCGAGGTTGGTGGCGACGAGGTCGACGTCGCCATCGCCGTCGAGGTCGCCGGCGGCGAGGCCGTTCCACTGCCCGCGCAGCTCGTGCAGCCCGAGCGCCTGCGTGCGGTCGACGAGCCGTTCGCCGCGTTCGTTGCCGAACACGCGCACGGGCTGCCACGACGCGGCAACGACCAGGTCGACGAAGCCGTCGGCATCGACGTCGGTCCACACCGCACTCGTCACCATGCCGGCGTCGCGCAGGCCGGGAGCCAGCTCGGCGGCGACGTCGACGAAGCGGCCACCGTCGTTGCGCAGCAGGCGGCTCGGCCCCGATTGCGGGAAGCGGCCCGGCACGACGCGCGTGCCGACGAACAGGTCGAGATCGCCGTCGCGGTCGAAGTCGGCGGCGCTGACGCAACTCGAGCTGTCGCGCAGGTCGGGCAGCACGCCGTCGGGTGCGCGCGTGAAGGCGCCCTTGCCGTCGTTCACGTACAAGCGATCGCGCAGCAGCTCGGTGCGTTCGCCGGCTTCGACGCCGCCGCTGGCGACGTACAGGTCGAGGTCGCCGTCGCGATCGAAGTCGAGGAAGCAGGCGCCGAGGTCTTCGCACTCCGCGTCGTCGCGCCACGGGCCAGGAATCTCGACGTAGTCGCTGGCCGCCAGCCGCATCAAGCTACCAGCCTGACCAGCAGCGCCACCGATCCAGAAATCCTCGCGCCCATCGCCGTCGACGTCGCCGACCGCGACGCCCGGCCCGAGTCGCGACAGGCGGTGCGGCAGCAGCGGCTGCACGGAGTAGTCGTCGAAGTCGCGCTCGACGTGGCGCGACGCGAGGCGCTCGGGCGACAGAAGGCGATCCTGGATCGCGTCCACTAGCGGATCCCGGATGACCTGGCCAACCTCGTCGGGGAGCGAAGCGCCGGCCTCCGTCACTGTGTAGCGCTGATCCACCGCGAGCTTCTCGAAGCGGTTCACCAGGCCGCTCGGCCACCGCACCTCGA
>JBILEY010000531.1:0-3768 GCA_044351865.1 Planctomycetota bacterium
AGCACTTCGGGATCGGTGGCCAGCGCTCGCGCGATGGCGACGCGCTGGGCTTCGCCGCCGGACAATCGCGCCGGGAAGCGATCGGCAGCGGCGGCCATGCCGACCTGCGCCAGCAGTTCGCGCGCCCTGGCTTCGATGGCCGAGCGCTCGGCACCGCGCACGACGCGCGGGGCCAGCGTCACGTTGTCGAGCACCGACAGATGCGGGAACAGCTGGTAGCTCTGGAACACCATCGCCGTGCGCCGCCGCAGCTGCAGCGTGCGCCGCTGCCATTCGCCGTGCGGCAGGCCGGCCGGGATCTCGAGCTCGCCGCAGCGCAGCGTGCCGGCGTCGTGGCGTTCGAGCTGGTTGAGCAGCCGCAGCAGCGTGCTCTTGCCGCTGCCGCTGCGGCCCATCAGCACCGTCGTCTTGCCGGGCGCCAGGTCGAGGTCGAAGCCGCCGAACAGCGTGCGTTCGCCGAAGCGCTTGGTGACCGCGCGCAGCGAGATCATGCGTGGTCCCTCTCCATCGCGCGTTCCCAACGGCGCGCCAGGAAGGCCAGCGGCAGGCTCATCGCCAGGTAGAGCCCGGACGTCACCAGGCCGAGCACGATGAAGCGGCCCGACTGGTTGGCGAGCATCTGGTACTGCTTCGTCAGCTCGACGACGGTGATGACCATGACGATCGACGAGTCCTTGAACAGCGCGATGAAGTCGTTCGTCGACGGCGCCAGCGACAGGCGCAGGGCCTGCGGCACGACGACGTGGCGCAGCATCTGCGCGGTGGTGAAGCCGAGCGCCATCGCCGCTTCGCGTTGCCCGCGCGGGATCGCGAGCAGGGCACCGCGGTAGATCTCCGCCTCGTAGGCCGCGTAGTTCAGCGCCAGGCCGAGCACGCCGGCCTCGACGGCGCCGAGCTGCAGCCACTCGATGCTGCCGAGGCCGTAGTAGAGCAGCAGCATCTGCACGAGGATCGGCGTGCCGCGCAGCAGCTCGACGTAGACGACCGCCAGCCAGCGCAGTGGCCGCGGGCCGTGCAGTCGCCACAGCGCCACCGCCATCCCGAGCAGCACGGCGAGCGCGAACGACACCACCGAGATGCCGAACGTGCGCAGCGCCCCCTGGCCGAGCAAGGCCATCGCCATGCCCCAGTCGAACGCGCCACCCTCGGCCTGCGTCGTCCTACCCGCATCGTCGGCGTAGGCATTGGCGACGGCTGGCTCGCCGAGCTGGCGCTGCGCGTCGGTCCACAGCGACCACCGCCGGTAGATGCGTTCGAGGCTGCCGTCTGCGAGCAGCGTGCCGATCGCCGCGTCCAGCGCGCGCTGCAGCTCGGGCTCGGAGCGCCGCACGCCGAGGCAGTAGTGGAACGCGCCGAACGGTTCGCCGACGTCGCGCAGCTGCGGGAACATCGGCCGCAGTGCACGCGCGATCGGCACGTCTGCCAGCGAGGCGCAATTGCGCCCGTTCACCACGTCCTCGTAGGCGGTGACGTTGCTCTCGTAGACGACGACCTCGATGCCGGGCCGGGCCAGCAGCAGTTGGTGGCTCTGCGACTGACCGAGCACGCCGACCCGCTTGCCGACCAGGTCGTCGAGGCCGCGCACGTCGGGGGACTTCGCCCCGACCGACAGCTGCTGCTGGAACACGTAGTACGGTCGCGACAGCCGCACCAATGCGCGACGCGCCGGGGTCGCTTCGAAGCCGTTGAGCACAACGTCGCAGTCGCCGCGATCGAGCACCTGCACCAGGCTCTCGTACGGCACCTGCACGCGGCGGAAGCGCACGCCGAGCACGCGGCCGAGCTCGGCAGCCAGGTCGACCTCGAAGCCGATCTCGCCGCCGCGGGGGTTGTTCGGGTCGACATACACGAACGGCGCCCCGCCCTCGGCGTCGGCGCCCCAGCGGACCTCGCCGGCGTCGCGATAGCGCTGCGGCAGGGATTGCGCGCTCGAGGTGCTGCCGTTCACCAGCAGCAACAGCAACGCGAGCAGGGACGCGACGTGGGCCATCCGGCGATCAGTGGCGCTTCAGGCCGATGGCGAGGCCGGCAGTGGCGAGGCCGGCTGCCGGCAGGCTGCCGGTCATGAACGTCTGCATGCTGGCCCATTCCTTCTCGACGTTCGCGGCGAAGCGGCTCCACAGTGAGTCCATCTGCGACCAGTCGACGGTCAGGATGCCGTAGTAGCTGAGCGTCATCGTCATCAGCAGCCAGAAGCCGAACGCGATCGCGGCGACGCGCAGCGTGGCGCGGATGAAGCTGCCGAGGCAGAAACCGGCGACGAAGCTGAAGCCGAGGCGGAACACGCCCTTCGCCGCCGGCTCGCCGCTGGCCCCGCCGCTCGTCTGGTTCTCGCCGAGGCTCGTCGCCAGGCCGCTCATCGTGCCGGAGCTGCCGTGGCCGCCGACGTGCGTGGCGCTGAGGATGCCGCCGACCACGGCGGTGCCGACGGCGAGGCCGAGCGCCACCTTCTTCCACCGAGGCATGTCGCGCAGCCATTGGCCGAGGCTGCGATCCGGCGGTGCGGGCGGTTTGGCTTCCGTCGTCATCCTCGCACTATCGCCGTTCGCTGCTGGTGCGCCAGTGTCCGACGCGCAGCCGCTCGTCGCCGTTGCCACCGGGAGTTTTTGCTTGAGGGAGCTGAGGTCCCCGCGATGATCCGCCGCTTCTCGACACAATGACCATGCGAACCACTCTCCTCGCCGCGGTTGTCGCGGCCCTCTCCGCCGGAGTTCTCGCCCAGGACAAGATCACGCTCGCCAATGGCGACGTGATCACCGGACAGATCAAGACCATGGCCGACGGCAAGGTCACCATCAACTCGCCGCTGCTCGGGGACGTCGTCGTCCCGATGAGCAACGTCAGCGACATGGTGACGCAGGCCCAGGTCGACCTCCTGAAGAAGGACGGCGAACTGATGAAGCGCAGCATCCTCGGCGTGGAAGGCGGCAGCCTCAAGCTGAGCGGCGATGCGCGTCTGCCGATCGACAGCCTCGGCCAGATCAACCCGCCGGCCAAGCCGGAGCCGACCTGGGTCGGCGCGCTGAAGCTCAATGGCTTCTGGTCGGAAGGCAACACCACCCGCCGCTCGTTCGGCATGCTGTTCGACGCCACCAAGCGCTCGGAGAGCGACCGCATCTCGGTCGACGGGTCGTGGGACTACAGCGAGGACAAGGACGGCGACCCCGCGTCGGCCACGTTCCGTGACTGGAGCCTCAATCAGCGCCGTGCCGGCGCCGGCGCGAAGTACGACTACTTCCTCAGCAAGCGTTTCTATGCGCTCGTGACGACTCGCGCGCTCGGTGACACGTTGGCCAACCTGGACCTGCGTTACTCGGCAGGCGCGGGCTTTGGTTACAACTGGGTCGACAACAGCACGACGACGTTCCTGACCGAAGTCGGCTTGTCGTACTTGAACGAGAACTACCGCAACAGCGACCCGTCGGTCGACTTCATCGCGATCCGCGCGGCTTACAAGCTGACGCACCAGTTCAACGAGAAGACGCGCCTGCTGCACACGGTCGAGGCGTTCCCGTCGACCGAGAACGCCGACGACATCTACCTGCAGGCGCGCACCGAGATCAGCACCTCGCTCACCGAGAGCATGCTCGCGGCGTTGACCCACATCATCGACTACGACAACACGCCGGCGACTGGCTCCGAGCGCACCGACAACCGCGTCCTGCTGTCGATCGGCTGGAGCTTCTGATTCGGCTCGCCCCGAACGGGGCGACCCGAATCAGGCCTCTCGAGACGCCGCCACGCGTCGTTGCCCGCTCCTTCGAAACG
>JBILEY010000532.1:0-3760 GCA_044351865.1 Planctomycetota bacterium
ATCGAAACAAGGTCTTGCGTTCATTCTTGAAAAACAACCTTTCAAAGGCTGATCTTCATGCATGGGACTCAGCCGAGCGCTGGAGCCGTGTGTCAGGACCGCGGCCGCTGCTTTCCCCGTGGTCGTGCTCACGGGCCCGCGGCAGTGCGGGAAGACGACCCTCTTGCAGGGGCTGTTCGGCACCACGCACGGGTATGTGACCCTCGACCACCCCGACCTGGTCGCGCGCGCTCATGCCGACCCTGTCTCGTTCCTCCGCGACCACCCGTCGCCACTGGTCCTGGACGAGGTCCAGCACGCGCCTGGCCTGCTGCCCTACATCAAGGCCGCGGTCGATGCCGACCGACGCCCTGGCCGATTCGTACTGACCGGGTCGCAGTCGTTCCCGTTGATGCGCGGAATCGCCGAATCGATGGCTGGGCGCGCCGCCGTGCTGCGGCTCGATCCATTCACTGTCGCCGAACGCCAGCAAGTCGCGACCGGATCGCTGGAGCAGCTGCTGGCGCACGTCTTCGAGGGAACCTCCTCCCAGTGGACCCCGCAGGACCTCGGCGCCTGGATGCGACGCGGCGGCTACCCGGAGCCATCGCTCCGCGAAACCACCGATCCGTCGCTGTGGTTCTCCAGCTACATCGACACCTACCTGGCTCGCGACGTGCGCGACCTGTTGCAGGTCGGCGACCTGGTCACGTTCCAGCGCTTCCTGGTGCTTTGCGCGGCCCGATCCGGCCGGCTACTGAACTTCACCGATCTCGCGCGCGACGTCGGCATCGCGCCAACGACGGCGCGGCGCTGGTTGTCCGTGCTCGAGGCGAGCCAGGTGGTGCATCAGGTGCAACCCTGGTTCGAGAACTACGGCAAGCGCATCGCCAAGGCGAGCAAGCTCGTGTTCCTGGACGTCGGGCTGTGTGCAGCCCTGATGGGCCTGCGCAGCGTCGAATCCATGATGCACGGGCCAGCGGCAGGAGCGCTGGCCGAGACGGCCGTGATCGCCGAGTGGATCAAGGCATTCCGCTCGCGCGGCCACGAGCCGCGCGTCTACCACTGGAACGCCCACAGCGGCGTCGAGATCGACCTGGTCGTCGAATGGGACGGTCGCCTGCACGCGATCGAGGTGAAGAGCACCGCAACTCCGACACCCAACCACGCAGCGGGGCTGCGCCAGTGGCTCGGTTGGGCAGGTCCCAGAGCCTGCGGAGCCGTGGCTTGCCTCGTCGAACGACCGACGGCGTTGGTACCGGGCATTCGCGCGGTGCCGTGGCATCTGGCGGTCAACGACGCGATCTGATCGCTGCCTGCAATGGAGCGCGGAGCGACGGTCAGCCGCCGCGGACCCGCTGCGCATTGCTGGCGCTGAGGCCCTGGATCGCGCTGGCGTCGAGGCACCAGCTCTGGAACCACAGCGACTGCCCGAGCCCCACCGCAGTCGGGATCGTCAGGCCGAAGCCGCTGCGGCCGACCGCGTCGGTGAAGGCCACGTGCAGCAGATCGGGCGACGGCACCAGGAGGCCGCCGAACAGCGGCAGCCCGACGGCACTGAGGCCGACCACGTGCACGACCAGCGCATTGGGTGCCGCATGCGAACCGTAGAGCGTCATCGGCTGCCCCTGCGCGCAACGGCCCTGCCCGACGAGCCGCGGCGTACCGTTCGTGCCCGCGAGCGCGCCGTCCAGCTCCTGCCAGTTGCCCTCGGTGGCGTCGACGAGGTGCGCGGTGCGACCTCCGACCACGAACACGCCGTTGCTCGCGCGCGAGAACACGATCGCCGAGGCGCTCGCACCGGGCGTGGTCGCCGTCCACTGGCTCGTCCCGTCGGCGTCGACCTTGCACACCGCCATGTCGAACAGCGTGCCCGCCGCCAGGTAGGCGTCGCCCGAGGCGTCGACCAGCAGCTGCGCGTGCATCAGCAGCATGAGGGGACCGTCGGCGTCGAGGTTCGACCAGACCAGCGCACCGCCGCCGTCGACCTTGAAGAAGGCAGCGCCGGCCGAGCCCTGGTTCGGGAAGCCGGCGACGATCGCCGCATCGTCCGGCCCGACCTCGACCCGCATGCCCGCGGCGGGGTACGCGTTCTGCCACAGCAGCGCGCCGGTGGGCCCGAGCTTCTTCACGATGGACCCGGGATTGGCGACGCCGGACTGCGCGTGCACCACGAAGGTGTTGCCGAACGCGTCGCCCGCCGCATCGCCGACGGTCAGGCTCTGGACGCCGGCGAGGCTCCACACCGTGTTGCCGTCGCGATCGATCCTGGCGTGGCCGTTGAACGAACCGGTGATCGAGCGGCCGGTGACCAGCAGCTGGTCGTCGGGCGTGAGCTTCACCATGGTCGGGGCGCCGATGCCGGCGGTGTCGAACCAGGACCACAGCGAGACACCGGTCGGCGAGAACTTCTCGACCTTGCTGACGAGCCCCGAACCACTCTGCCCGAGGCCGAGCACGTAGGCGTTGTCGTCGCGGTCGACGACGCAGCGCACGGTGCGCGAGCCGTCGAAGCCGGTGCCACCGACGCGGCGCCACAGGAAGTTCCCGCTGGCGTCGAACTTCATCACGATGCTGGCGGCGACGACGGGGTTCGAATACCCCGACATCAGGGTCGCGCAGACGATCACGGCGCCGTCGCTGTCGGTGGCGAGCCACTGCGCGCGCTCCCACTTCGTCGCATCGGTCTGGTCGAAGGACGCCGTCCACAGCAGGTTGCCTTGCGCGTCGCGCTTCGTCACCACGACCTCCGCGCCGAGCTGCTGCTCGTAGTCGAGCGTGTAGACGTGGTCGCTGCGGTCGACGGCGATCGCGACGCCGCGCTCGAACTGCGACCACGCGACGGCAACCTGGGCGCGGGCCGCGACCGGCAGGGCGGCCACCAGGAACGGCGCCAGGAGCGACGGGAGAGAACGACGTTGGAGGGTCATGGCTGTGGGCGCCGGCGTGCGAACGCACGACCGGACACCTGCAAAGTGTCGTGACTCGGCGGATCCCGTGCCCCCGTGCTAGGGCCCACGCGACGTCGTGTTCTTGTGCGGATCGTCGGTGGCCACACGGCCCGCATCGCCGCGAACGGGATCCGCCGCGGGCGCCGGGAACGAACCGCGACGAAGCTACGCACCTTGGCCAGTCGATCCTCGCCCTCGGTGCGCTTGCCCGCGGCACCGATCGTCCTAAGCCGTAGAGTCGGCGAGTTCCGACCCTGCGTCGCCCGCTCCCGATGGAAGGACCATGCCCCCCAAGATCCGCGTCTTCGATCCTGCGATGTGCTGCGACACCGGCATCTGCGGCCCGACGGTCGACCCCGAACTGGTCCGCTTCGCCGCCGACCTCGACTGGCTGGCGCGCCAGGGCGTGACCGTCGAGCGCTTCAACCTGATGCAGCAGCCGGGCGCGTTCGCCGGCACGCCGGCGGTGAACGAAGCGCTGCACCGCGGCCTCGATGCGCTGCCGATGGTGCTGGTCGACGACCGCGTCGCCGTCGAGGGCCTGTATCCGTCGCGCGAGACCCTGGCCGCGCTCGCCGGCCTGCGCGTCACCAGGTCCGAGACCGCCGCCGACAGCGGCTGCTGCAAGCCGGGCGGCTGCTGCTGAGTTCGCCGACAGGATCCCCATGACCACGCTGCCCCGCTTCCTCGCCGAGCCACCGCGCCATCTGTTCTTCACCGGCAAGGGCGGCGTCGGCAAGACCAGCGTCGCCTGCGCCACGGCGCTGGCGCTGGCGAACGCCGGCAAGCGCGTGCTGCTGGTCAGCACCGATCCCGCCTCGAACCTCGAC
>JBILEY010000123.1:0-12427 GCA_044351865.1 Planctomycetota bacterium
AGGCCGAACACCGCGATCTGCGGCGACGCAGCGCGCATTGGGCCGAAACGGCACGTGCTTTGGAACGCGTCGCCGCCGCCCGGCGAGGGAAGTCCAACCCACTGCACGCTGGGCGGCGAGAGCCTGCCCATGAAGACCCCTTCGCCCAAGCCGGCCCACCGCCTCCCAGGTGGCGCCGAGCGTCTCCACCCGTTCGCCCGTTGGCTGGTGCCGCTGGCGCTCGCCGCTGCGTGTTCGCGCGGCGGCGGGGACGGTGGGCCCACGCCCGATCTCGACACCGTGCACCCCGAACTGATCGCCGTCGAGTTCGGGCGGCTCGTCGACGTCTACGGCCTGCGCACGACCGCGACGGGCAGCGTGCTGGCGCTCTACGAACGCGACGTCGTCGTCGGCCTCGACCTCGACGACCAGCGCCCGGCGACGTCGACGCTGGGCGACGCCGAAGTGCTCTACGACTTCCTCGCCAACGATTCCGACACGCTGCAGCCGCGCCTGCTGATCCCGCGCGAGCTCGGCAGCGACGAGTTCGCGCGCGCGTTCGCCGACCTCGACGACGATCTGCGCGAAGTGGCACCGATGCGCTTCGGCCAGGGCGGGGCGGGCCTGCCGTACTCGGTGGTGCCGCGCAACGCCGCGCTGCGGCTGCGCTTCTCGGCGCCGCTCGGCGTCGACGAGTCGTTCTTCGTCGCGCGCGGCAGCGACGGCCGCGTCGCCGGCATCGTCAACAACGAAGCCGTGCAGCTGCTGCAGATGGGCGGCGATCCCGAACAGGACGGCAACCTGGCTCCGCTGCCGGTGCGCGTGATCCCGCGCGAACGCAGCCTCGTGCTCGATCCGGTGCTGCTCGGCAGCGAAGGCCTGCAGTACCAGACCACGAACAACGCCGCCGGTCTGCCCGCGTCGACCAACTCGCTCGGCGCCAACGTGCGCGTAGCACTCGCCCTCGAGGGGCCGCTGGCGATCCCCGGACTGCGCGCCGGCGGCACCGGCCCGACCGGGCGCAACAACAGCGCACGGCCGTCGATCGTGCGCGACTTCCGTTCCGGCAACGCCGACGACACGTCGGCGGCGATGACCCGCGGCTTCGTGCGCGATCCCCTGCCGCTGCGCCTCGTCGGCGAGATCCCGATGTTCCTCGAACGCGTCGACGAAGCGTCCGCCGGCGCGCTGGAGGTCACGGTGTGGAAGGGCGGCCGTTCGCACGAGATCGACCGCGGCGACACGCTGCGCTTCCTGCGCGGCGACGGCACGCTGCTCGGCACCGCCGACGTGATCGTCGATCCGATCGACGACCGCGAAGTACCGACGGCGCAGCACGTGCGTGTCCGCATCCGCCGTCTCGAGGGGCTCGCCGAGCTCGATCCACGCCAGGTTGCCGGCTACCCGGCCGAGCTCGCGGCGCGCGAAGCGTGGCTGCGCCTCTACGCGCCGCGCGTCGTCTGCCTCGCCGAGTTCACCGCTGGCGGCGTGGACGGCCGCGACGACCCGCGCAACTTCGTGACCTTCACGCCCGGCCCGGTGCCGCTCGCCGGCGTGCAGCCCGAGCCGAACGCGATGCTGTCGCCGTTCGTCAACGCGGTCGTGCGCTTCAACAAGCCGGTCGACCTCGACACCGTGAAGTGGGCCGACACGCTGTTCTTCGCGATGCGCAACCTCGCCGATCCGGTGGCCATCGCCGAGTTCGTCGCGAACGTGCCGAACCAGGCCGGCGGCCAGGGCATGGACCCGGGCGCGTTCGACCTGGCGAAGTACCGCACGCCGTTCCTGATCGCCGCGCGCGCGCTCGACGAAGACGGTTCGCAGACCTCGGTCCGGCTGCAGCCGACCGCGGGCTTCTACCTCGACGAGGCCATGCGCGGTGCCGCGCCGGGCACCGAGTTCCCCTACTTCGTGCACCTGATCGCCAACTCGCCGACCGACGGCGGCGTGCGCGACCTCGCCGGCAACCCGCTCGACCTGCAGGGAACGACCTCGGCGCGCTCGGCCAGCGTCGTCGTGCCGTTCACGCTCGACACCCGGCGCAACGGCGACCAGGCGATGCAGCCCGACAACCTCGTGGTGTCGATCGTGCGGCGCTACGCGTCGCGCGACGAGGACCCGCAGCCGAGCTACCTGAAGCCGTCGGAAGTGCAGCCGCCGGGGGCGCTGCCGGTGGCCGCAGCGCTGCCGCTCGACGACGTGTTCGGCGGCGTCGTCTACCTCGACGGCCAGCTGCTCGCGCGCCCGAGCTCGCGCACGCGCGTCGCCGCCGACAACCGCAACGCCCCGACGATCGTGCAGCAGTCGCCGCTCGGCCAGCCGCCACAGCCGCTGGCGATCTGCCCGCAGGCGGTCACCACGTCGTTCAACCAGCAAGGCCAGTCGGTCAGCAGCGCGGTCGGCAACCTGGTCGGCATCCCGATCCAGAACCCGATGAACCCGAACGGCGCGCGCCTGCAGACCCTGTGGCGCGAGATCGACCTCGGGCTGTCGCGCACCGACCCGTTCGACCTGAACCTCGACGTCGAGCAGATGTACTGGGCGCCGTTCCTCGGCCGCCCGACGCTGTTCGACGAGTTCGACCGCAAGAGCCTCTGGCTCGGCCACTCCGAGTACCGGCCGGTGCCGTGCGTCGGTTCCTTCAGCGCGCTGCCGTCGTTCCCGGACTCGGGCCTGCGCGGCACGTTCGGTCGCAACTTCGTGTGGAACCCGGCGCCGAGCGGCGGCAACACCGTCGAGTCGCAGCCACAGCGCCACCCGTGCTACGTCGACGCGCCGATGAGCATCGACCCGTCGCAGTTCGTCAAGGAACCGAGCGGTGTGCTCGACTACCTGCCGCTGCCGCGCTTCCAGAAGCCGTACTTCGTGTTCCGCGACGAGACGGTGATGGAGCAAGGCTGCGACTCGGGCATCGGCACCGACCTGACGCCGACGTTCGGCACCGGCCCGGCCGCGGCCTACGCGCCACACACGATCTCGCCGTTCCTCAACGGCATGGGCCGCCGTCGCATCGCCGCGGGCGGCGGCATCGAGTTCGTCAATTCCTACTGGAACGACGCGCCGAACTTCCGCCTCGACAGCCCGAGCGCGCCCGAAGCACTGACCGGCGGCCTCGTCGGCAGCGTGGCCTTGCCGCTGCTCGCGGACTTCTGGACCTGGTGCGACTCGGCGTCGCTGCCGGCGGACGCGCCGTACGTGGCGCAGGGCCTCAACGGCTGGCAGACGTCGGTGACCGTGCAGTCGAACCTGCGGCCGTGCTTTCGCGTGTTCAGCGGCGGTCGCCCGAACGGCGCCACGCAGGGCGGTCTGTGCATCGGCATCGGCGACAGCGCCTGGCAGGTGGCCGCCGGCGGCTGGGCACCCGGAGCGAGCCCGACGGCGCCGTGGGTGCCGACGCCGAACGATCCGCTGAAGGGCGACAACACCTTCTACTGGGTGATGATGGACATCGTGCGCCGGCAGACCGTCGCCACCGCGGGCTTCGTCGACCTGCTCGATCCGCATCGGGTCGGGGCCGGCATCGGCGATCCGCGCCTCGGCCCGTGGTTCCTGGCCGGTGGCCAACCGGCGTTGCCGAGCGACGTGCTGCCGGAGTTCGGCATCGCGTTCGACCCGCCGCTGACGCGCCTGCCCACCGGCACGTCGGTGACGCCGCAGTTCCGCGGCGCCGATCTCGTCGATCCGCAGCCGTGGTACTGGACGCGCTGGATCTCGCAGCCGAACGCGCTGTTCCCAGCACCGACGCAACAGAGCCCGCTGTTCGACCCGACCGCGCGCGCCGACCTGCGGCCGACGGCGGACAACTTCCCGCTCGACCCGCTGAAGGCCGGCGACGCCCACATCCGCAAGTGGGACACGCGCGCGGGCAGGAACTGGTGGTCGTACCTCTACAACCGCACGGTGACGCCGTACGTCGAGGATCCGAACCAGCTGATGGACGCAGCGTGGCTGGCGAGCCTCGGGGCGCCAGGTCTGCAGCCGAGTTCGCTGCGCTACGTGAACTGGCGCTTCCTGATGACCAACAACGTCGACGCGCAGCCACCCACGGCGCCGGCGATCGAGACGTTCGCATTGACCTATCGCTTCGCGCAGCGGCCGTGACCTTCGGATGAAGTTCCGATGCGACTCACGCATCGGACCGCGGCGAGGCAGAATGCGTGGCAGTACGCAGCAGAGGCGACGCCCTTTGTGCTTGCGTGGCCGGAGGCGCTCGCTTTGCTCTTCCGCCCGCAACTGCGCCACGATGATCATGCCCGGCTCACCACGCATCTCCGGAGAAGCGTTCGCCATCGAACGACTCCGTGAGGACCCCGACCTCGACTACGCCGCCGTCCGCCGCCTCGCGGACGAGGCCGGGGTCGCGATGCAGCCGATCCTCTACGGACGGGCACGTCGCCACCTCGGTCTGCCCCCGGCGCGCAACAAGGGCCCGGTGCTGACGACCGGGACCCGCCGCGAACCGACGCCCGAACCGATCGAGATCGAGGCCCGAGACGAGACTCCGATGGACACCACTCCCGAAGCCGACACCGGCGATGCCGCCGAAGAGGCCGCGCCGAGCCCGAAGAAGAAGGGCTCGGTCGCGTTCGAGTTCCTGGTCGCCGAACTGCGCCGCGAGCCGAACATGCTCTACGCGGAGCTGCGCCGCCGCGCCGAAGCGAAGGGATTCCCGATCGCGCCGATCATGTACGGCCGCGCCAAGGCCGTGCTCGGCCTCGTGCCGGTGAAGCCGCGCGGCAGCAAGAAGGACAAGGAAGCCGCTGCGGCGACGACGCAGGCGGCACCGCGCATGCTGAAGCAGGTCGAGTCGGTCGCCGCCGACCGCTTCTCGCAGAAGCTGGAAGAGGTGCGCAACATCGACCAGCTCGTGCAGGCGGTGAAGGAACTCGACGCCGAGCGGCGTCGACTGCGCGGGCTGCTCGAGAAGATCGTGACGATGATCGACGAAGCGCTCGGGTGAGATAGGTCAGCGCGCGAACTCGCGCAGCAGCGTCGCCGCCGAACGGCAGGCGCCTTCGAGCGTCGCCGGGAAGCCGGTCGCGGTCCAATCGCCGCACACGCGCAGATTGCTCGGCCCTGCCGGCAACTTCCCTGGCGCTGGCCGCATCGCCGCGGTGCCGCAGGCGGGCACGAACGTGGCGAGGTTCTCCTTGCGCACGATCACGTCGGCGCCGGCGAACGACGCCGTCGGATACCAGCGCCCGAGCTGCGCCAGCGCGCGCTCGGCGATCGTCGCCACCGGCTGTCCGTCGAACGAACGATCGCCGCCGCTGAGCAACGCCACGTGGCGCGCGTCGTCGCCGGGCCGCCGCAGCACGAAGTGGAACGGCGCGCCGTCGACCAGCGCCGTCACCGGCCCGTCGTCGGGCAGCGGTTGCGCGGTCGTCACGTAGGCGGTGACGATCGGCGCTGCCTGCAGCTCGCGCGCGCGCGGCAGCACCGAAGCCGGCAGCAGCTCCGCCAGGGCGAACCACGGCAGTGCCGAGACGACGAGGTCGCGTTCGCCGAGTTCGAGGCGTTCGCCGGCGAGCGTCGTGATCGCCGCGATGCGATCGCCGCTCGTCGCCAGCGACGCGATGCGCGCACCGAGGCGCAGATCGATGCCGGCCTGCGGCAAGGCCGCACGCGCCGGCGCGTCGATCAGTTCGCTCCACGGCCGCCGCGGGATCCAGAACGCCGCGCGCGCCGCACTGCCGAGGAACGCTTCGCGCAGCGTCGCCAGGAAGCCCGCTGCTTCGGCTTCCTCGGGCTCGCAGTTCATGATCGCGCGGCACAGCGGGCGCCACAGCATCGCGTCGGGCACGCCGTGCTGGCGGCGACGCGTGTACCAGTCGCCGAGCGTCCACGCTGCGGGCGCGCCGAACAGCGAGCTCGCCATGCCGACGAACGCGCGTACGCGGGCACCGAGTGGAACCGGCAGGCGGAACAGCGCCCACGGCATCGCCAGCGGCACCGGCAGGCCCGACAGCGAGAGCCGCGCGACCGCGCCGCCGTCGTGGCGGTAGGCCATCGTCAGGCGGCGGTCCTGCTGGAAGCCGTCTTCGGTGCCGAGGCGCCGCAGCAGCGCGCGCATCGCCGAGTAGCAGCCGAGCATCACGTGCGGGCCGTTGTCGAGCACACGCCCGCTGCGCCGCTCCGGCGACGAGAACGCGCGCCCGCCGAGCCAGCCGCGCGACTCCAGCAGCGTCACCGCCAAGCCCGCGTCGCGCAGGCCGAAGGCAGCGGTGAGGCCGGCGACGCCGCCGCCGAGCACGAACGCACGCGTCACGCGCGGACCCCGAAGAACACCTGCAGCACGATCCACAGCTTGTGCAGTTTGCCCAGGCGCACGCGCGGGCGACGCACGTCACCGCGCTGCTGCTCGAGCTTGCCCAGCAAGGTCTCGTAGACCGCGCCCATGATGCGCGCCGGCACCAGCGCCCGCCGTTCGCGTCGTGGCAACGAACGCAGCGCCGCGTGGGCGCGCGCGAACTGCGTCCGCGCAGCAGCGGCGAGGCGTGCGCACAGCACCGCCACCGGCCCGTCCGGCGCGTAGGCCGACGCCGGGCCCGAACCATCGAGCCAGGCGCGGTCGACGCCAGCCGCATCGAGCCAGCTGGCCGGCACGTAGCAGCGGCCGCCGCGCGCGTCGCCGGCGAGATCGCGCAGGATGTTGGTGCGCTGCAGCGCGTGGCCGAGCGCGTCGGCGAACGTGCGCGCACCGTCGCTGGTGGCGCCGAGCACCGGCAGGCACGCGAGGCCGACGGCGGCGGCGACGCGGTAGCAGTAGGTGTGCAGTTCGGCGTCGTCGGCGAACGGCCGCGGCCGCAGGTCGGTGGCGACGCCGTCGAGCAGGTCCTCGAGCGGGCCGCGCGGCACGGCGAAGCGCTGCAGGGCGTGCTGCAGGTCGCGGCCGACCGGCGTCTGGGCGGTGCCGTTGGCGGCAGCGGCGAGCTCGCTGCGCCAGAAGGCAAGGTGGCGTTCGCCGGTGGCGGCGTCGGGCGCGTCGTCGACGGCGTCGTCGGCGACGCGGCAGAACGCGTAGATCGCGTTCATGCCGGCGCGGCGCTCGGCGTCGAGTCCGATGAAGCCCGCGAGGAAGTTCGAGCCCGAACCGCCGGCGATCTGCGCGGCGGAGGCGTCGGCGCCGGGCGGCAACGTCGCGGCACTCATGCCCGGCGCTCCAGCGCGAAGTCGGGCGCAGCGCCGAGGAACAAGCCGCCGAGCACCGTGCGCAGCCGTTCGCCCTTGCTCAGGTGCACGCGGCCGCCGAGCACGTCGCCGTCGACGGCGGCGATGCGGCGCAGCACGGCGGCGGCGCCGCGCACGATCGCGCGCAGCTCGCAGCGCAGCCGGCCGCGCACGCGGTCGACCAGCGGCCAGCCGGCGGCGAACTCGGCGGCGAGCCACGCCGCCCAGTGCTTCACCAGCGCCCGCACCTTGGCGTCGGCGTGCGGCTGCAGCAGCTGCGGCGGCGTCACCGAGAAGCGCGCGAGGTCCTCCTGCGGGAAGTAGATGCGGTCGCGTTCGCGCAGGTCGCTGCCGAGGTCCTGCAGGTGGTTCAGCAGCTGCAGCGCCGTGCAGATGCGATCGGAGAGGGCGAACAGCGCCTCGTCGCGATGGCCGTGCACCAGCAGCACGAGGCGCCCGACGGGATCGGCCGAGCGCCGGCAGTAGTCCAGCAGGCCTTTGCGGTCGTAGCGCGTCTGCACGCAGTCCTGGTCGAACGCGTCGAGCAGGTCGGTGAACAGCCGCAGCGGCAGGTCGAGTTCGCGGATGCTCTGCACCAGGTCGACGAACATCGGCACGTCGCGGCGCGCGCCCGCCTGGTGCGCCTGCAAGTGATGCGCCAGGAAGTCGGCGCGGAACGCCGCCAGCGCCGCCGCGTCGCGGTGCTCGTCGGCGAGGTCGTCGGCGGTGCGCGCGAACGCGTAGATGCGGTGCAGGTGGCGCCGCGCGTGCTTCGGCAGCAGCCACGAGCCGACCGGGAAGTTCTCGTAGTGCCGGCCCGCCAACGCGAGGTAGTGGCGCGGGTCGTGCCGTGCAGGGTCGGCGGCGGGGACGGACGGCGAGATGGTCAAGGCGGGGCGAACCGGCGATCGGCCGCGGCACGGTAGCGGCGTCTGCAGGATTTTTCCGACAAGAGTGCGACCGGAACGGCGCGAGCGGTCACGGATACGGGGTCCGCCGCGATGGCGGGCAAGGAGCAACAAGGAGCAAAGCCATGGAGATCGACTTCGACGGCAAGGACCGCGTTTCCGACTACGTCACCGTTCCCGCCGGCACGTACTTGTGCCGCATCACCGAGGTGCGCCCGGGCACCACCCGCGCCGGCGACGAGCGCTGGTCGCTGCGACTCGTCGTCGCCGAGGGCCAACACGTCGGCAAGCAGGCGGCTTGGGACAGCCTCGTGTTCAGCAACCGCGGCCGCGCCCGCGCCCGGCTCGTGCTGCAGGCGCTCGGCCTGCCGGCGTCCGGCCGCGTGCAGATCGAGCCGCACGACCTCGAGGGGCGCCACGCGCTGGTCGAGGTGCGACCCGCCGAGTACCAGTCGCCGTCCGGCGACGTCGTGCGGCGCAACGAAGTGCCCTACGACGGCTTCCGCACCGCGCCCTACGAAGTGCCGGTGCTGGCGACGCCGAGTCCGGGCACCAGCAACGTCGCCGAGTCGGCGCGCGATGGCACCCGGGTGCGGCGACGCGACGCGGCCGCCGCAGCGGATGCCGAACCCGTGGCGCCCGACGAGATCCCGTTCTGACGAACGGCCGTTCGCCGCGTATCTTCCGCACCCTGCCGGCGACCCCGTCGGCAGGGCCACCCTCCGCACGAAGAGCCACGCGCATGCGCATCGTCCCCCGTCTCGCCCTGCTCGCGCCGTTCCTGCTGGTCGCTGCGTCTGCGCAGGAGGCTGCGGCCCCATCGCCGACGCCCGCGGCGACGGCACCGGCCGCGAACGCCGCGACGACCAGCGACCCGGTGTGGCTGACCGACTTGGAGCAAGCGAAGGCCGCGGCGAAGAAGGACGGCAAGGCGATCGTCGCCGCGTTCGTCGGCAGCGACTGGTGCGGCTACAGCATGCGCATGCAGAAGGAGGTGTTCGACCAGAAGAAGTTCGCCACCTGGGCGGCCGCCAACGCGGTGCTGCTGCGGGTCGACTTCCCGCTGGGCGAACTGCCGGCGGCGCAACGCGCGCACAACCGCGACCTGGCGCGCCTCTACGGCGTGCGCGGCTACCCGACCATCGTGCTGCTCGACGCCGCCGGCAAGCAGATCGGCCTCTTGCGCCACGCGCCGGGCGGCGTGCGCAACTGGATCGAGCGCGCCGACGAGCAACTCGCCGCCAGCAAGCCGGCGCCGCCGACCGAGAAGCTCGAGTGGCTGACCGACTACGAAGCGGCGAAGCAGCGCGCGCAGGAGCAGCAGAAGCCGCTGCTCGTCAACTTCACCGGCAGCGACTGGTGCGTGTTCTGCATCCGCCTGAAGAACGAGATCTTCGGCAAGCCCGAGTTCGCGGCGTGGGCGAAGCAGCACGTGGTGCTGGTCGAGCTCGACTTCCCACGCAAGAAGAAGCTGCCGAAGGAACTCGCCGAACAGAACCAGAAGCTGCAGGAGCAGTTCGGCGTGGAGGGCTTCCCGACGGTGGTGTTCGTCGGCGCCGATGGCAAGGAGATCTCGCGCACCGGTTTCGAACGCGGCGGCCCGACGCCGTGGATCGCCGCAGTGGAGCGAGAACTCGGCATCGCCAAGAAAGACGACGCGCAGCAGCCGCCGAAGTGACCGGCGCGCCGGTCCCCCGCAGTTCCGAAGCGAGACGCAGCACTCATCGCCGGTGGTGGATTCTGCCGATCCACCCAGCATGCAGGGTGGTCAGTTCCCAGCGTCCGCTGCCAACTCGCTGATCCAGGGCTACTGCGAGGACTTCGTCAGCTTCGCCGCCGTGCTCGCGCAAACGCTCGAGCAGGTGTCGATGCGCGGCATCGATCTCAAGCAGAGCCGCACCGACCTAGAGCGCATCGAGAACGGCATGCGCAACCTCGCGGACGCGATCCACGAGCTGCTGGCGCGACAGCCGGCGAAGGGTGGTGCGAAGCCGACCGAGCGCGCGCCGGAGAAGGCGCCGCCGGTGGCGAGCGCGAACCCCGCACCGAAGGCCGCGGCGCCGGCGCCGAGCGCTCCCGCTGCGCCGGCTGCCAGGTCGCAGCCAGCTCCGAGCCCGACGCCGGTGGTCGCGCCGACACCCGCAGCGAACGCCAGGGCCGCAGCGCCCACCAACCAAGGGGCCGTGCGCGTCGACATGCGACCGCGCGACGAAGAGCCGACGAGCAAGCCCACGACACCCGCGCCGAAGCCGAACGCGTCGGCTGACGCGACCACCGCACCGAAGCCAGCACCCGCGGCCGCCAGCGATGCAGCACCCACGCCCACTGCGACAGCGAACACGGGCACGCCGCCGGCGACGCCGGTCCTGACGCCGGCCCCGCCCGCCACGGCACCAGGCCGCCCGGTCGGCACCGCACCCGCGAACCGCGCCAAGGCCGCCGCTCCGGGCTCGACGCCGCGCCCGACCACCGCCGCCAACGCCGCACGCCCGGGGCAACGCCCGGCGGCGCGTCCCGAGAACCTGAAGGGCACCAACCGCAGCATGCCGCTGCTGTCGGTGATGCAGTTCCTCGGCCGCATGCGCAAGCGCGGCACGATGAAGGTCGCGCTGCCCGGCGAGACGCTGACGTTCGACATCGAGAACGGCTGCGTGATGTCGGCCGCGAGCACCAACTGCCCGCGCGACGAACGCCTCGGCGACATCCTGTGCGACATGGACGTCTGCACGCGCGAGCAGCTCGAACCGCTGGAGCTGCTGGTCGAGTCCGGCCAGGCCGCCGAACGCTTCGGCCAGCTCGTGCTCGAGCACCAGCTCGCCAACGACCAGCAGGTCGTCGCCGCCCTCGAAGCCCAGGTGAAGACCCGGTTCAGCCGCGCCTGCAAGCACCTCGAAGCCAGCTACGAGTTCGTCGAAGGCGAACGCACGTCGGCGCCGCCGGCGTTCCCGGTGCAGCCGCTGCCGATCGCCTGAGCCCGCGGCGCGAGCTTCGGCCGGCTGCAGGTTGACCACGCTGCCGGGCCGGCTAGACCGTTGGTCGTGACCGCCGAGCACGACATCGCGTCCCTGCGCGCACGCATCCGCACCGCCGACGACCAGTACTACAACCGCGGCCACAGCGACCTCGGCGACGCGGAGTACGACACGCTGTTCGTGCAGCTGCGCAAGCTCGAGCAGGCGCACCCGGAACTGGTCACGCCCGACTCGCCGACCCAGCGCGTCGGCGCGCCGCTGCCGAAGGGCAGCTCGTTCGCGACCGCCGCGCACCTGGCCCCGATGGGCAGCATCGAGTCGCTGATGGCGGCCGACGAAGTGCGCGAGTTCGCGGCGCGCGCGCGCAAGCTGCTGGCGCTGCCGGACGGCGAGCCGTTGGTGTGGTGCTGCGAACCGAAGCTCGACGGCGCCTCCGCCAACCTGCTCTACGAGCACGGCGTGCTGGTGCGCGGCCTGTCGCGCGGCGACGGCACGCAGGGCGAGGACCTGACGCAGAACCTGAAGACGATCCGCAACCTGCCGCTGCGCTTCGCCGGCCCAGGCCCGTTCCCGGCGCGCATCGAGATCCGCGGCGAGGTCATCCTGAGCAAGGCCGGCTTCGCGGCGCTGCAGGAACGCGAGGAGACCAGCAGCGAGGGCCAGTTCCGCAACGCGCGCAACACCGTCGCCGGCACGCTGAAGCTGCAGGACCCGCGCGTGGTGAAGCGCCGGCCGCTCGACTTCTTCGCGTTCGCGATCGGCCACGTCGAAGGCGTCGAGTTCCCCTCGCACACCGCGCTGCGCGAGCAGCTGCGCGCGTGGGGATTCGCGCTCGCCGAGCCGTTCGCCATCGCCGCCGACGTCGAGCAGGTGCTGGCGTTCCGCGACGACCTCGAACGTCGCCGCGACGAACTGCCGTACGAGCTCGACGGCACCGTCGCCAAGGTCGATCGCTTCGACTGGCAGCAGCAGCTGGGTCGCACGTCGCGCACGCCGCGCTGGGCGCTGGCCTACAAGTTCGCGCCGCGCATCGGCACCACGCGCGTGCTGGCGATCGGCGCGCAGGTCGGCCGCACCGGCGCGGTGACGCCGGTGGCGCACCTCGAGCCGATCGAGCTCGCCGGCGTCACCGTGCGCAACGCGTCGCTGCACAACTGGGCGCTGCTGCAGGAGCGCGACGTACGCGCCGGCGACAGCGTCGAAGTGCAGCGCGCTGGCGACGTGATCCCGGAGGTCGTGCGCGTCCTGCTGGACCGCCGTCCCGCCGACTCGGCGCCGCCGACGCCGCCGAGTGCGTGCCCGGCCTGCCAGGGCCCGCTGCAGCAGGAAGGCAAGTTCGTCTACTGCGGCAACCTCGACTGCACGGCGCAGCTCGTCGGGCGCATCGTGCACCTCGCC
>JBILEY010000121.1:0-12443 GCA_044351865.1 Planctomycetota bacterium
TGCACCCGCAGAGCACACCGGTGCTGCTGCCGCGGCTCTTGGCCCAGCTGATCCTGGCGCGACACCGTGGCGACGACGCGGCGCTCGCGGCCGCCACGGCGGCGCTGCGCCAGCACGACCGCGCCAGCCCCGGCATCTGGCAGTTCCTCGCCGAACACGAACAGCGACGCGGCAACCTCGACGGGGCTCGCGAATGCCTGCAGCGCGCGCTGCAGCTCGAACCGGACCAGCCGGAACTGCAGGCCTGGCTGCAGGAGCTCGGTGGCAAGCACCGCGATGCCGACTTCCTGCCGTTCCGCAAGGACGGCAAGGCGCTGGCGGCCGCGTTCGTCGCCGGCGAACAGGAGCAGGGCGCGTCGCTGACGCTGGTGTTCGACCAGCGCATCACCGTGCTCGCCGCCGACGGCAGCTCGTTCACCGAGGTGCACACCGTGCGTCGCATCAACGACCAGCAGGGCGTCGAAGCGTTCAGCCAGGGCACCGGCCTCGGCTCGGTCGACGAACTGCTGCTGCTGCGCACGATCGGCAAGGACGGCCGCGACTACGTACCGTCGCGCATCGACGACGACTACTCACTGCAGCGGCTCGAACCCGGCGCGTTCGTCGAATGGCGCTTCCGCGTGCACGGCGAGGCCCCGGGCGCCGACACGCTGGGCTCCGCCCCGTTCTTCCTCGGCGACGGCAGCGAGCCGTGCACGCGCGCCGAGTTCGTGCTGGTCCGTCCGCGCGACGGCCGCGGCGAACTGCGCACGCGCCACGTCGGCGAGCCGAGCGAACGCCGTCAGCTCGACGACGGCCGCGAAGTGCTCGTGTTCGCGCGCGACAAGGTCGGCAAGCGCACCGAGGAGAAGCTGGCGCCGGGCCCGATCGCCTCGGAACCGGTGCTGCAGCTCGGCGAGCCCGACGCACCGCTGGCCACGTGGCGCGCGCAACGGCAGGCGCTGCTGCAGCGCACGCGGACGACGGCGCCGCTGCGCCAGCTCGCGAGCGAACTGTTCGCCGGCCTCGGCGACGACCGTGCGCGGGCCGAAGCAGCCTGGCGCTGGTGCCAGCGCGAGATCGAGGACGGTCCGGGCGACCGCGCCGTCGACGTGCTGCTGCGCAAGAAGGGCAACCGCTTCGTGCTGCTGGTGGCGCTGCTGCGCGCCGGCTCCGTGCGCGTCGTGCCGATGGCCTGCGACGGCGAACGCGCCGAGCTGGCCGGCGACCAGGACTCGCTGTTCCCCGCCCCGCCCGCGATCGGCGAAGCCGGCGCCTGCGTGCTGCTGGCCGACGGCGGCCGCTTGCACCTGTTCGCCGACATGCCGCGGCAGTGGCGGCTCGGTGCGATCCCGGCGGCGCGTTCCGGCGTCGCCGCCGTGCTGCTGCACGACGACCGCAGCGAACCGATCGTGCTGCCGCTCGCCGACGACGCCGTGCAGACGCTGCGCGTCACCGGCACCGCGACGCTCGGCCGGAAGCAGCTGCGTCTCGAGGCCCGCGCCGTGCTCGGCGACGTGCAGGGCGCCGAGCTCGCGCAGCGCGTGCGCGAGATCAAGGAGACGATGCAGAAGACGGCGGCGCGGCAGGTGGCGCAGCAGATGTTCCAGGGCTGGCGCGTCGAGTCGGCGGCGTTCGCCACCGACGGCGAGCCGGGCAAGCTGACGATCGCCGCGGTGCTGACGCGCGCCGGCGTGCAGCAGAACGGCGACGAGTTCGTCGTGCCGTTGCCGCTGCCGAACTCGAAGTTCACCGCCTCGCTCGGCGACCGCGCCACGCGCACGCAACCGTTCCGCCTGCCAGCCGACTCGTACAACGAGTGGAACCTGACGCTGGTCGTCGCCGACGACCTCGCCGTGGTCGCCTTGCCGGCCCCGATGGTGCAGCGCTACGGCGCACTGTCGTTCCAGCAGGAACTGCAGGCCGACGGCGGTGCGCTGCGGCTGTACCGCAGCGTGCGCCTGCTGCCGACGACGCTGCCGGCGGCGGAGTTCGGCGACTGGATGCGCGCGCTGGCCGCGGCCGACCGCGCCGAGCAGGCGAGCATCACGTTGCGCGCGCGGCCGGCGGCCGGCGGCGAACGCGACGGCAAGTGACGGCCCGCGAGCCCGCGCTGGCAACGGCGCGGGTCCGCGCGCACGATCCGGCGATGCTTCGCGCGCTCGCCGTGCTCGCCGTTCGCTCCGCTGCCACCCTGCTGCCGCTGCTGCTGGTCTCGCCCGACGCCTGCAGCCAGGAACCGCCGCGCACGGTGCCCGAACAGAGCGGCCACCAGCGCACCTCGCGGCCCGAGGACACCGCCGCGTTCCTGCGCAGCTGCCAGCAGCTGCAACACGGCGATCGGGTACAGGTCGAGGTCGCCGGCACCTCCGAACAGGGCCGCGACCTGCTGCTGGTGCAGCTGCGGCTGCCGAACGCGGCGCCGACGCCGCTGCGTGCGCTGGTGATCGGCGACATCCACGCCGGCGAGGTCGAAGGCAAGGAGGCGCTGCAGCAGCTGGTGCGCGAAGTGGCGCTCGGCCTGCACGAGGAACTGCTGGCGCAGTGTGCGCTGTGGCTGCTGCCGATCTACAACCCGGACGGTGACGCGGCGCAGGGTCCGCACCGGCCCGGCCAGAACGGCCCCGACCTCGTCGGCAAGCGCGAGAACGGCGCCGGGCTCGACCTGAACCGCGACTTCGTCAAGACCGAGGCGGCGTCGACGCGCACGCTGCTGCGGCTCGTCGGCGAAGTCGATCCGCACCTGTTCGTCGACCTGCACACGACCAACGGCAGCTACCACGGCTACCAGCTGACGTTCGCGCCGAGCCTCTCGCCGAACGTCGACCCGACGATCGCGCGGCTGTCGCGCGCGCTGCTCGACGACGCGCGCACGTCGATGCGCGAGGACCACGGCTACGAGACGTTCGACTACGGCAACTTCGAGACGCGGGACTGGGACGGTGGCCAGGCGATCGAATCGCCGCGCGGACAGCGCGGTTGGTACAGCTACGACCACCGCGCCCGCTACCTGGTCAACGGCTTCGCGCTGCGCAACCGCATCGGCGTGCTGAGCGAGGCCTACAGCTACTGCGACTTCGCGACCCGCATCGCGGCGACGCACGCGTTCGTGCTGAGCCTGTGGCGGCGGCTGGTCGAACGCCGCGACGAGGTGCTGCGCACGACGACGGCGGCCGACGAAGCGCTGGTGCAGGGCGCGCCGACGACGTTCGGCTTCCAGACGCGCTTCGCGCCACCGGAGCAGCTGCCGGTGCTGGTCGGTGCCGTCGACGAGATCGCCGCGACCGCGACCGGGCCGATGCGGCGCGCGCGCAAGGGCGAGGGAGTGCCGGAGACGATGCCAGTGTGCCGCGCGTTCGTCGCCCACGATCGTCGCGTGCTGCCCTACGCGTGGGCGATCGCCGAGCCGAGCGAGGACGTGCTGCGCCGGCTGGCGCTGCACGGCGTGACCTTCGCGCAGCTCGAGGCGCCGCGGCGGTTGCGGGCGCAGCGCTTCGCCGTGCAGCAGAAGCAGAAGCCCAAGCGCCCGTTCCAGGGCCACCACGAACTGCGCCTCGTCGGCCACTGGACGCACGTCGACGACGTCACGCTGCCGGCCGGGGCGGTGTTGGTGTCGTCGCGGCAACCGCGCGCGCGCCTCGCGGCGACGCTGCTCGAACCGGAGAGCGAGGACTCGCTGTCGACGTGGAACTTCTTCGAGGCCGCGACCGGCGAGCACTTCCCGGTGCTGCGCGTCGTGCACATGCCGTGAACGCGAGGCGCGTCGCCCGACCGCTTCCAAGGAGACGACGCAGCGGGGCCGAACGCGTCGATCGAGCGGTGGATGGGCCCCGCGTTGCGGCGTCATGAAGAGGCCTGAGCCCGGTCGCCCCGCGGGCCAGCGGGCTCAGCGCCAGCGGAACCAGCGCAGGCCGAGGCCGAAGCAGACCAGCCCGAACAGCGCGAACGCACCCAGCGTCGGCAGCACGTCGACGAACGACGCCGGCTCCAGCATGCACAGCCGCAGCGCGCGGTTCAGGTGCGTCAGCGGCAGCGCCTCGGCGACGCCGCGCACGATGCCGTCGAGCCGTTCGACGCTGAAGTAGACGCCGCCGAGCAACCACATCGGCAGCTGGATCAGGTTCATCAGCCCGCCGATGCCCTCGATGGTCTTGGCGCGCGCCGCCAGCAGGAAGCCCAGCGCACTGAAGGCGAAGCCGCCGACCGTGACCAGCAGCACCAGCGCCAGCACACTGCCGCGCATCGGCACGTCCCACAGCAGCACGCCGAACAGCACGATCGCCGCCGCTTCGGGCACGACCAGCACGAAGCGGCCGAACAGGTAGCCGAGCAGGAACTCCGCGCGCCGCATCGGCGCCACCGCCAGCCGCCGCAGCAGCTGCTGCGTGCGCATCTGCACCAGGTTGAAGCCGACGCCCCACATGCCAGCGCCGAGCAGGTTCAGGCCGATCAGACCGGGGATCAGGAAGTCGATGTAGCGTGCGCCCGGTCGTTCTTCGGCTTCGTGCACCGTGCGCGCGCTGGCGACCGGCATCGCCGGCGCAGCCAACGCCCGCTCGACCAGCAGCGTCGCCAGTTCGGCCTCGGCGCGCTGCGGATGCCCACGTAGCACCGGCGCGCCGTCGCCGAGGCGCACGACCAGGTCGACGCGACCGCGCGCAAGCGCCCGGTCGGCGGCGTCGGCGGCGAGCAGTTCGACGGCGAGGCGCGGTTCCCCCTTCCGGGCGCCGACCGCAGCGCCGGCGGGCTCGGCGGCGACGACGGCGACCGGCACCTTCGGCAGCGGCCCCGGCTGGAACGCGAAGCCGAGCACCAGCGCCATCAGCACCGGGAAGCCGTAGGTCCAGAACACGGCCTCCTTGCTGCGCCAGAACTCGCGGAAGGTCGTCAGGGCGACCGCGGTGACCACGGCGCGCCTCATGCCGCGTCCTCCCGCAGGTGGCGCCCGGTCAGGTGCACGAACACGTCCTCGAGTGTGGCGCTGCGTGTGGCGAGGCCGTGCAGCGGCACGGCGTGGCGGGCCAGCAAAGCCAGCAGGGCCGGCAGGGCCGTGTGCACCGAACGCACCGTCAGGCGCAGTTCGCGGCCGTCGCGCTCGGCGGCGACGACGTCGGGCAGCGCGAGCAGGGACGCGGCGGCGATCGCCCCGGCGGGGTCCTCGACCTCGGCGGTGACGAAGTGCTCGGCGCCGAGCGTGCGGATCAGTTCCTGCGGCGTGCCGAGCGCGATGCGGCGGCCGCGATCGACGATGCCGATGCGGTCGCACAGCTGCTGCGCTTCGTCCATGTAGTGCGTGGTCAACACCACGGTGCCGCCGCCTTGGCGGAACGCGCGCACGACGTCCCACAGCTGCCGCCGCGACTGCGGATCGAGGCCGGTCGTCGGTTCGTCGAGGAACAGCAGCTCGGGCGCGCCGACCAAAGCCGTGGCGACGGCGAGCCGCTGCCGCTGGCCGCCGGACAACGTCGACTGCCGTGCATTCGCCTTCTCCTGCAGCGACACCAGGGCGAGCACTTCGTCGACGGCGCGGCCGCGGCCGTAGAACGACGCGAACAGCTGCAGCACCTCGCGCACGGTCGCCTTCTCGTGGAACTCGGTCTTCTGCAGGCAGACGCCGATGCGCGCGCGGATGGCGTCGTCCTCGCCGCGCCCCCACTGCCGGCCGAGCACGCGCACGGTGCCGGCGTCGGGCTCGGTCAGGCCTTCGCACATCTCGATCGTCGTCGTCTTGCCGGCACCGTTGGGCCCGAGCAGGCCGAACACCTCGCCGCGCTGGACGACGAGGTCGAGGCCGTCGACGGCGAGCGTCGTCTGCTTGCCCTTGACGAACTTCTTGTGCACGGCGAGCAGTTCGATCGCCGGGGCGACGGCGGCAGCGGGAGCGCTCATCGCGGGAACGCCTCCGGCAGGCCGCCGTCGACCGGCAGCACGGCGCCGGTCGTCGGCGTGCGCTGGCTGGCGAACCACACCACCGCTTCGCCGACATGGCGCGGCAGCACCGGCACCTGCAGCAGCGAGCGCTTCTGGTAGAAGGCGCGCAGGCCCTCGGCGTCGAGCCCGCGCGCGGCCATGCGGTCGGGACCGACGGTCTCCCACAGCTGGCTCTTCACCTGCTCGTCGCCGAACACGGCGTCGGCGTTGATGACGTTGACGCGCACGGAGAACTCGGCGAACTCGAGTGCGGCGATGCGCGCCAGCTGCAGCGCCGCGGCCTTGCTGGCCGAGTAGGCGCCGAAGCCGGCACCGGGCGCGAACGTGTTCTTGCTGGCCTGCACGACGACGCTGCCGCCGGTGCGCTGCGCGCGCAGCACGCGGGCCGCTTCCTTCAGCACGTGCAAGGTGCCGGTGGTGTTGACCGCCATCACCTTGGCGAAGCGCTCGGCGTCCATGCGCTCGAGGCGGCTCACGTGCGCGATGCCGGCGTTCGGCACGACGATGTCGACACCGCCGAACGTGCCGGCGCAGTCGTCGAACATCGCCGCCACCTGCGCTGGGTCGGTGATGTCGTGCACACCGGTCGCGAGCTGGCCCGGCCCGGCCCCACAGCGCGCCATCGCCACATGCAGGCGCGCCTGGTCGACGTCGGTGGCGTAGACGCAGGCGCCGGCGGCGAGCAGCGACGCGACGACGCCGCTGCCGATTGCACCCGCGGCGCCGGTGACCAGAGCCACCTGGCCGGCGAGCGGCGGCTCGACGACGCTGCCGAGTTTGTCGAGCTCGAGCGGCCAGTACTCCATCTCGGCGAGTTCGTCGTCGGTCAGCGGCACGAAGCGACCGAGCGCGTGCGCCTCGGCCTTGACCCGCAGCGTCGGCTCGGCGAGGTCGGCGGCGATGCGCGCGGCCTTGCGCGACGACGCGAACGCGACCACGCCGACGCCCTCGAGCACGACGACGTTCGGCGTGGGCCGCAGCATGCGGCCCGAACGCTGGCGCGCGCAGCGTTCGTAGTAGTTCTGGTAGGTGGCGACGTAGTTCTGCACTTCGCGGCGACAGGCGTCGCCGTCGGCGGCGACGGCGCGCGGCAGGAACAAATACGGCCCCTTGGTGCGGATCACGTGGTCGGGCGTGATCGGGTTGCTGTGGCACAGCTCGCGCGCCATCGCGTGCGCACTGAACGACGCGGCCTGGTCGGTGACGCGGGCGTCGGCGACGACGCGCTGCCAGACCGCGCCGAGCGGCGAGTCGACCGACTGCGCCAGCGCCCCGCGCACGATCGGCAGCACCTGCTGCAGGAACGCGCGGCGCTCGCCGGCCGGCAGCGGCGCCGGATCGCCGAGCAGCATCGCCGGCGTGCCGCCGAGCTGGCGGCGCAGGTAGCGTTCGGCCCGGTCGACGATCTCGATGGTGCGTTCGTAGCTCTCGCGCGCGCTGGCGCCGAACGTGAACAGGCCGTGTTTCGCGAGCACGATGCCGCGCACGTCCGGCCGCGCGGCGTGGGCGGCGGCGACCGCCTTCGCCAGCGGGAAGCCCGGCATGATCCAGGGCAGCACCAGCACGTCGTCACCGAGCGCAGCCCGCACGTGCAGCGCCGGATCCGGCTGGTCGGTCAACGCCAGGATCGCGTTGGCGTGCGTGTGGTCGACGAACGCGTGCGGCAGGAACGCGTGCAGCAGCGCTTCGACCGACGGGTTCGGCGAACGGCTCGACAGCAACGCACCACGCAGCGCGTCGACCATCGCCGCGTCCGACAGCCGGTCGAGCTGCTGCAGTTCGCGCAGCGGCGCGAGGCGAACCGCCGGCAGGCCGGCCGGCTCCACCTGCGAAAGGTCGCTGCCGCTGCCCTTCACGCACAGCACGTCGACGCTGCGGCCGAGCAGGTCCAACGCCGTCGTCTTCACCGACGTGTTGCCGCCGCCGTGCAGCACGAGCTCCGCTTCGCGGCCGAGCAGGTGCGAGGTGTAGACGCGCAGCGCCAGCGCTTCGCCGTGCGCAGCCAGGCGTTGGCAGTAGTCACGAGCTTCGTCGTCCGACCAGCGACTGTGCATGGGCCTCCGTGGAGTGCGGCCAAGGTAGCGGACCGGCGTGTGCGCGCACGCAATCCCGCGGCCGCTACGTCGCGCGCGCGTGGCTGCGCAGCCACTGCAGCAACGCCTGCATGTCGGCCGGCAGCGGCGCTTCGAACTGCAGCGGCTCGCCGGTGACCGGATGCGCGACCGCCAGGCGATGCGCGTGCAGGCACTGCCGGCCCGTCGACGGCGCACCGGAGGGCAGCGCACCGTGCTGGCGCATGCGCGAACGGTAGACGCGGTCGCCGACCAGCGAGTGGCCGATCGACGTCATGTGCACGCGGATCTGGTGGGTGCGGCCGGTCTTCGGCTCGCAGCGCACGTAGGCGAAGTCGCGGAAGCGTTCGAGCACTTCGTAGTAGGTCTGCGACTCGCGCCCACCTTCGGTCACCACCGTCATGCGGTCAGGGTGGCGCGGGTCGGTGGCGATCGGCCGCTCGATCCAGTCGCTCTGGAAGCGCGGCTCGCCGTGCACGAGGCAGCGATACTCCTTGTGCACCGCGCGCTCCTTCCACTGCTGGCGCAGCGCCGCCATCGCCACCTCGGTCTTGGCGACGACCATGACGCCCGAGGTGTCGCGGTCGAGGCGGTGCACGATGCCCGGGCGGTGCGCGTCAGGGGCGGTCGGCAGTTCGCCAAAGCGCGCCCGCGCCCAGCTGGCGACCGTGTGCGCCACCACCGACTTGTCCTCGACCGGATGTGCCGCGAGTCCCGCCGGCTTGTCGATCGCACACAGGTGCGGGTCGTCGAACAGGACCCGAACCTCGGGCAGCGGCAGGTCCGGGGCCAGCGGATCGCGCACGACCGCGATGTCGACGGTGAACACCACCTGCTGGCCGGCCTCGAGGTAGAGACCGGGCTTGGCGCGGCGGCCGTCGACCGTGGCCTTGCCGTCGTCGACCAGCTGCTTGGCCAGCGCGCGGCCGCCAACCTCCGGCTGGTTGGCGAGGAACACGTCGAGCCGCATGCCGGCGGCGGACGGGTCGACCTGGCGCGTGATCGGAGGCGGCATGCGTAGCGGGCGGGCATTGTGGAGAGCGTTCCCGCCAACGCAACGACCAACCCGAACGGCGGTGCGCACAGCCCACGAACCCATGCACTGAACCACCGATGACACGGCGTTTGCAGGGAGCTCCTTCCCTCCGGGCTCCACACAAAAACTCTCCACAGTTTCTGCAGAACGCTGTTGAGAAGCCCATTTCCCTGTGGAGACTCGGTCACGCATACGGCCCTCCGAGCTTCGAGCTGACTCCCGGATCTGAGACCGGGACGCGAGACCATGAGACTCCCCCAGGCACCCTCCTCGTGGCCCAGCGACGCCTTCGCTGCGCCGTCCGCACGCAACAACTGGACTGCTGCCGGCTCGCCGATGCCGATGCCGCCGCGGCGCGCCAACGGCCAGGTGCAGAAGGTGCTGCTCGTCGACGACGAGGTCGACGTGCTGCGCGGGCTGCGCCGCATCCTCGAGCACGCCGGCTACGACGTGACCAGCGTCACCACGTTGCGCCACGCCGTGAACACGATCCACGCCGAGCGCTTCGACCTGGTGCTGACCGACCTCTACCTCGGCGACTCCGACCTCGGGGTGCAGATCGCCGACGTCGCCCGCCAGCAGCATCCGCAGCCGCCGGTGATCGTGCTGACCGGACGCCCGACCTTCGACGGCGCCCAGGAAGCGCTGCGCAGCCATGTCGCCGACATGGTGGTCAAGCCGGTCGACGCGCAACACCTGCTGGCCACCTGCCGACGCGTGATCCAGGAGACAGAACTGGCGCGCCGCAACCAGGAACTCGAGTCGGCCAACAAGGTGCTGACCTCGGTGCTGCCGCGCACGATCGAGATGAAGGACCCGACCACCAGCGGCCACGCCGCCCGCGTCGTCGGCTACACCGACGTGCTGGCGCAGCGCTGCGGCGTCGGCGCCGAGGACCGCGCCTCGCTGCGGCTCGCCGGGTTGCTGCACGACATCGGCAAGATCGGCATCCCCGACCACATCCTGACCAAGCCAGGGCCACTGACCGCCGACGAGTTCGACGTCATCAAGCGCCACCCGGCGATGGGCTACGAAGTGCTGGCCGAGCTGACCGAGCACGAGAACGTGCGCACCTGGGTCTACCAGCACCACGAGCGCTGGGACGGCAAGGGCTACCCGAACGGACTCGCCGGCGAAGACGTCGCCCTGCCCGGCCGCATCCTGGTGCTGGCCGAGGTCTACGACGCGCTGGCCGAGCAGCGCAGCTACAAGCCGGCGTGGCCGCTGCCGAAGATCGTGGCCCTGTTCCGCGAGCAGGCCGGCAAGCAGTTCGACCCCGACCTTGCCCACCTGGTCGCCGACGGGCTGGAGCGCCTGGGCTACCGGTTCTTCTCGCCGAGCCGCGACCAGCTGTTCTGACCCTGGGCGTTCGCGGGGGTGCGTGGCCCTGCAGCGGGGCGACGGCGCAACCCGACCGCAAGGCCCGGTTCGCTGCCAGAACGCGGCCAGACAGCGCCCCTTGGCAACGGCGGCGTGCGCAGGACAATCGTGGCCAGACCCCTCGGCGTCTGGCTAGCATGGCGATCCCCCTCGCTGCCGCGGTCGTCGACCGCGCCTGCTTCCAGCGTCCCTGCCTCCCCATCGCACGATGCAACTGACCCAGTTCCGCGCGCCGCTGTTGGCGGCGCTCTCGTTCGGCACGCTGCTCAGCCCGATCCTGGCCCAAGACAAGGCCACTGCCGCCGGCGCCGTCGACACCACGGGCTTGCCGTCCTTCCTGTTGCCAGTGCCCGCCGGCACCGTCGAAATGGGCCTCGACTGGCAGCAGTTGTTCGAAGCAGCGTGCCAGGTCGCCAACCCGGGCGCGCCGAAGGATGCCGTCAAGCGCGCGGCGGAGAAGCTGTTCACCAGCCTCAAGCTCGAGGTCCGCACACTCGGTCGCAAGAAGGCCGACGTGCCGGCGTTCCTGCTGGCCAAGTGGCCGGTGAAGAACAGTGAATACGAGCCGTTCGTGCGCGCCGGTGCCGGCAAGGTCCGCATGCCGCTGCACTGGTGGATGGTCGGCCGCAAGGACGACTACGAGAAGCGCCGCGAGGAGATCGACAAGCAGTTCCCGAAGCAGAAGCGCGCGTTCCTGCTGTACTGGGACGCCAACTACAAGGAGCTGCCCTACGCGCTCAAGAACGACAAGGGCGAGCCCATCGACGACCTGCCGGTCACGATGATCAGCTGGCGCGACGCCAACGACTTCGCCGGGTCGCTCGGCATGCGCCTGCCGACCGAAGCGGAGATGACCCGCGCCTCGCGCGGCGACTCGAACAACATCTGGCCGTCGGACAAGCCGGACGGCGGCGCCACGTTCACCAACGCGCTGCTACAGGCCCTGCGCATCGCCGACGGCAAGGACATGACGCTGAAGCCGGTCGGCGGCGGCATGGTCGGTCCCTACGGCCACACCGACCTGCACGGGCACATCTGGCAGTTCGTGGCCAATCTCGGCTTCTCGCCGATCAACGGCAACGAGCTCTACGCGGCGCAGTGGAAGGAGATCGGCAAGGACGCGAAGTCCGTGAAGCAACTGGCGGATCTGAAGGAGCCCGAGTGGCGCGCCGACAAGGTCGTCGCGAAAGGCGGCGCCTACAACGGCGCCCAGGCTCCGACGATGCTGCTGATCGACGCGCGGCGCCCGTGCCAGGTCGACGACACGCTCGAGATGCTGGGCTTCCGCTTGGCGAAGTCGCTGAAGCCTGGCTACGACATGATGTTCAGCCGGCTGCAGGGCACCTACAACCGCAACTGGTTCGCCGAAGAGCAGGAATCCGACCTCAGCGGCCAGTTCGGCGCCGAGCGCTACGACCTCGGCGACAACGGCTTCCCGACCGCCTACCACGGCGTGTCGTTCGCGCCGGTCAACTTCCTGTCGAAGGAGAAGGCGTCCGAGCTGAACAAACTGGTCGAGCGCAGCCAGGTGTCGCCGATGCTCGTCGGCACGCTGGTGGTCACCTCGCCGCTCGCCGAGCCAGCCGCCCCGGCAGGCATCTACACGCTGCTGTTCCGCCAGGCCGGCGTGCCGAAGGAACTGATCGAAGCGGTCAAGCAGGGCCACAAGATGCTGACCGACAAGAAGAAGAAGGACGACAAGGACAAGGACCAGGCGACCCAGGACAAGGAACGCAAGTGGCGCGAGGTGGTGACGCGCTTCGGCCTGACCGACGACGACATCGCCGCCAAGGAGGCCGCCGACGGCACGCTGAAGTTCGTCCGCATCGAGGGCATGCAGGTGCCGATCGAGCATTCGGTGTTCCTGCTCTACGGCAACGACGGCAAGGTCGTCGCGACGTGGAAGGCGCCGACCCCAAAGGCCGTCACCGCGCCGGTCCCCGGCACGCTGACGATGGAGGCGGGAGCGAACGGCAAGACCAAGGCGAAGCTGCACTTCACCACGGTGGCGCTGCAGGGCGCGAAGAAGCACGCCGAGTTCGTCG
>JBILEY010000111.1:0-12910 GCA_044351865.1 Planctomycetota bacterium
CGACGAGGTCGAGCGCGGTGCAGTAGGGGTCGAACGGGCCGTGCTGCTGCGGATACGGCGTGCGCGCGTAGTCCATGTAGCGCACGTCGATGCCGGCGGCGGTGAAGCGGTCGTGCTCGAGGTAGTTGCGCGCGCCGTGGCCGGTGACGTAGCGCGCGGCCTGGAAGCGCTGGCAGATCGCCACCACGCGCGCGGTGGCGCTGCCGCCGATGGCCAACGTCGAGCTGCGCACGAACTCGGTGCGCAGGGCGAAGTAGTCGGCGAGCGCTTCGATGCCGGCGATGCACAGCTCGGCGAGGGTCTCGTGCCGGGCCCGGTAGACCTGCTCGACCAGGCCGACGGCGTCGTCGCGACACGGGGCCTTGGCGAAGGCCTGCTGCAGCGTGCGCAGGTGCTGCGTTCGCCAGTCGCGGCAGGTGCTGAGGCGGGTCTCGGCGATCGTGCGCAGGCCGGCGTGCTCGATCGGTGCGGTCAGCCACTGCTTGCCCTGTGTCGTCTTCAACTGTACGCGGTTGGTGAAGCCGCCGGGGCTCAGCTGCACGTCGTCGTAGTGCACGAAGACGTCGGCGAGGCGGATCTGCTCGAGGTGGCCGATCCACGGAAAGAACATCGGCTGCAGCACGACGACGGTCGGGGCGGTCGTGGCGAGGGTGGAGGGCCCAGCACTCACGCCAGCACCTCGCGCACGACGGCGGCGACGCGTTCGATCTGCGGCTCGGTCAGCGACAGCGCCGACGGCAGGTTCAGGCCGCGAGGTCCGATGGCGGCCGCATGCTGGTTGCAGCGTTGCGCGCGCGGCGTATCGGCAGCAAGGGCGAACGCCGGCGTCTGGCTCAACGGCGGGAAGAATGGCCGGCTGTCGATGCCGGCAGCGGCGAGCCGCTGGCGCAGCTGGTCGCGCGTGCCCGGTTCGTGGTCGCGCAGCACCATCGTCGTCATCCACGGGCACGCCTGCACGCCGGGGCCCGCGTCGTTCCAGCCGACGCCGGGCAGGTCACCGAGCAGGCGGCGGTAGCTGGCGAAGATCGCCCGCTTCCGGGCCACCAGGTCGTCGAGGCGCGCGAGCTGGCCGAGGCCGAGGGCCGCCTGCAGGTCGGTCATCTTGTACTTGAACGCGACCTCGTCGCACGCGAACGAACGGTCGCCGGGCGTTCGGCCGTGGTCCTGCAGCACGCGCACGCGGCGATGCAGTTCGGCATCGTCGGTGAGCAGCATGCCGCCTTCACCGGTGGTCAGCGTCTTGCTGCCGTGGAAGCTGAACACGCCGGCGTCGCCGAACGTGCCGGCGGCGCGCGCGCGGTCGTCGCCGTTCGCCGCAGTGGTGCCGATCGCTTCGGCCGCGTCCTCGAGCAGGAACCAACCGCGCTCGTGGCACAGCTGCCGCAGCCGCGCGAAGTCGGTGAGGTTGCCGTACAGGTCGACGGCGACCACGGCGCGCGTGCGTTCGCTGGCGACCGCGAGCAGGCTGTCGACGTCGAGGCACCACGTGCGCGCATCGACGTCGGCGAACACCGGCGTGGCGCCGAGCTGCACCGCCGGCGCGATCGACGCGATCCAGGTCAGGTCCGGCACCACGACCTCGTCGCCGGGGCCGATGCCGCGGGCCGCGAGAGCGAGGTGGATCGCCGACGTGCACGACGGCAACGCCACCGCGAAGCGGCTGCCGTGGCGGGCGGCGAAGGCACGTTCGAAGCGCTGCACGTAGCTGCCCGCACCTTCGTACCAGCCGTGCGCGGCGGCTTCCTGCACCGCGGCCAGCTCGCTTTCGGTGATCGACGGGCCGGCGACGGGGATGCGCGAGCGGGACTGCACCACGAGCGGGGGAATGCCCGTCGCCACCGCCGGCTCGACCTCGACCTTCGCCATGCGGTCGGCATCGGCTGAGAGCGCTGGCGTGCTTGAGCCGCCGATGCCAGGGCGGCTTCGTCAGTGCGACTTCGCCGCCCAGTCGTACGGGATGTGGTTCTGGAACGGCGGCAGGCGCTCGCTGCGGAACGTGCCGTGCGCGTGCGTGCAGCAGTTGGCGACCAGCGCGCTGTGCGGACCGACCGCCTTGAAGCCGTTCCACACGCCGGGCGGGATCTGCACCAGCTTGTGGTCGTCCTGCCCGAGGAACAGCTCCAGCAGCGCGCCGCGCGTCGGCGAGCCGTCGCGTTCGTCGTAGAGCACCAACTTGATGGTGCCGGCGACGCACGCGTAGTTGAGCCAGGCTGGCTCGTGACGATGCCAGCCCTTGACCACGCCGGGGTGGATCGAGCTGAAGTAGATCTCGCCGAAGCCGCGGAAGTGCGGATCGTCGGCGCGCAGCATGTGGCTGATGGTGCCGCGCTCGTCGACGAGGCGGCGCAGCGGCACGACGACGACGCCGTCGATCACAGGTAGCGGACCTCCGGCACCGGCAGCAGGAAGCGGCCACCGCGGCGGCGATACTCGGCCTCCTGGGCCAGGATCTCGTCAGCGAAGTTCCACGTCAGCAGCAGCAGCACGTCGGGCATGCGCTGCAGGATCTCGCTGGTCGGCACGATCGGCACGTGGTTGCCGGGCGTGCGGCGGCCCTGCTTGTGCGGGCTCTTGTCGGCGACGAACGCGATCTGCTCATGGGTGACGCCGCAAGCCATCATCAGCGTGCTGCCCTTCGCCGAGGCGCCGTAGGCGGCGACCGTCTTGCCGGCCGCGTGCAGCGCCCGCAGTTCCTGTTGCAGCAGCATGCGGGTGCGGGCGATGCCGGAGACGAACGCGCGGTAGCTCGCCGGCCGGTGCAGGCCGAGTGCCGCTTCGTCGTGCAGCAGCGCCAGCACGGCGGCGGCAGGTGTCGGCGGGCGCTGCGGCGACGCGAACACGCGCAGCGAGCCGCCGTGGCGCGCCAGCCGTTGCACGTCGGTGACGAATAGGCCATGAGCGGCGAACAACCGCTGCACCGCGCTCAGCGAGAAGTAGCACAGGTGCTCGTGGTAGATCGTGTCGAACTCGCCGTGCGCCAGCAGGTCGCCGACGTACGGGAACTCGCAGACCGCGGTGCCGGTGTCGGCGAGCATCGTGCGCATGCCGGCGACGAAGCCCGGCAGGTCGGCGACGTGGGCCAGCACGTTGTTGGCGAGCAGCAGGTCGCACGGGCCGTGCTGGCGCCGCAGCTCGGCCGCACTGTCGCGACCGAAGAAGCGCACCTCGGTGGGCACGCCGTGTTCGCGCGCGACGGCGGCGACGTTCGCGGCCGGCTCGATGCCGAGCACGCCGAGACCGCGCGCGTGGAACGGCCGGAGCAGGTAGCCGTCGTTGCTGGCGACCTCGACGACGCGATGCTGCGGGCCGAGCTGCAGGCGTGCACACAGCGATGCCGCCAGCTCCTCGGCGTAGGCCAGCGTGGTGGCGGCGTACGACGAGAAGTAGCGGTAGTCGGCGAACAGCACCTCGGGGTCGACGGTCTCGCGCAGTTGCAGCAGCGAGCACGACGGGCACAGGGCCAACGTCAGCGGCACGCGCCGTTCGCCGGCGGCGCCGTGGCTGGTGGCACCGTGTCCGGCGTCACCCGGTCGCAGCGCGTTCGCCAGCGGCAACGCGCCGAACGCGTGCAGGTCGACGAGGGCCGCTGCCGCACACGCGCGGCACGAATCGATCGTGGTGTGCAAAGCACGCGGCGGTGCCGGAATGCTCGCCGTGCTCATGCCGGACCTCCGGTCGTCGGCGCGAGCTCGCCCTGACGGCTCGGTGCACGTGGCGCGGCGCCGGCGCGATCGCGCACGAACGCCGCGATCTGCGCCTGCGTCAGGGCCAGCATGCGCTCCGGCTCGTGGCCGCACGCGTGCGCCGCGCGATACCAGTCGACGGTGCGCGCGATCGTCTGCGCGAACGACCACGTCGGCCGCCAGCCGAGTTCGCGCTTGGCCTTGTGCGTCACGAGGCGCAGCACCGCCGCCTCGGGCTTCTGGTCGTCGGCGGCGACGTGCCGCCAGCTGCCGCTGCCCCAGGCCTGCACCAGCGCTTCGCACAGCTGGGCGACCGTGCATTCGCCACCCGTTCCGGGCCCGAAGTTCCAGCCCGACTCGCTGGCGCCCGGCACCGTGTAGAGCCGCTGCGCAAGGTCGAGATAGCCGCCGAGCGGATCGAGCACGTGCTGCCACGGCCGCACCGCCTGCGGCTGCCGCACGCGGATCGGATCGCCAGCGGCGAGCGCCTGCACGGCGTCGACGACGATGCGATCGCGCGCCGTGTCGCCGCCGCCGACGACGTTGCCGGCGCGCGCCGTCGCCAGGCGGACTGTCGCGACGCGGCCCCCGGGCGCGAAGAACGAGCTCCGCCACGCCGTCGCCAGCAGTTCGACCATGCCCTTGCTGGCGCTGTACGGGTCGCTGCCGCCGAACGGCGACGTCTCGGCGAAGGCGCGGCCGCTGCCGTCGTTCCGGTAGCACTTGTCGGAGGTCACACAGACGACGGCGCACGGTCGTTCGACCGTGTAGCCGACGGCGCCGAGTGCGGCGAACAGGTGCGCGGTGCCCATGACGTTGCTGGCCAAGGTCGCCAGTGGCTGCTCGTACGAGGCTCGCACCAGCGCTTGCGCGGCGAGATGCAGCACCACGTCGGGACGCACTTCGTCGACGACGGCCGCGGTGGCGGCGGCGTCGACGAGGTCGAGTTCGTGGTGGTGGACCCGCTGCCGGATGCGCAGCACGTCGGCGAGAGCGGGCGTCGGCCCTTCGGTCGGCGTGCCCAGCGACGCACCGTGCACCTCGGCGCCGAGCTGCAGCAGCCACTCGCACAGCCAGCTGCCCTTGAAGCCCGTGTGGCCGGTGACCAGGACCTTGCGCCCACGCCAGAACTCACCGCGCTGTCGTTCGCGTCGACTCATCGCATCACCAGCCCGCCGACGCGGGCCGCCATCGGTGCGGCGGTGGTCGGGCGCAGCAGTTCGGGGCGCCACGGCGCCTGCCCGCTGGCCCAGATCTCGTTGAGCCGCGCGTGCTCGCGCGCGGTGTCCATCGGCATCCAGAAGCCGTCGTGGTGGAACGCCATCATCTGGCCGTCGGCGGCGAGGCGCTGCAGCGGTTCGCGTTCGAGCACGCAGCCGTCGTCGTCGTCGAGGTAGTCGAAGACCTGCGGCTCGAAGACGAAGTAGCCGCCGTTGATGCGGCCGGTGCTGACCTGCGGCTTCTCGCGGAACGAAGCGACCGTGTCGCCGGCGAGTTCGAGCTCGCCGAAGCGCGACGGCGGTCGCACCGCGGTCACGGTCGCGAGCTTGCCGTGCGAGCGGTGGAACGCGAGCAGCGCGTCGAGGTCGACGTCGGCGAGGCCGTCGCCGTAGGTCAGCAGGAACGTGTCGCGGCCGACGTAGCGGCGCACGCGCGACAGCCGCGCTCCGGTCATCGCTTCGGCGCCGGTCTCCGCCAGCGTCACGCGCCACGGTGGCAGCGAGCGCGGTTCGAGCACGCGCTGGGCGCCGCCGCGCCGGAAGTCGAGTTCGACGTCGGCGCTCTCGCTGGCGAGGTGCGTGAAGTAGTTGCGGATGCGCCAGCCGAGGTGGCCGAGGCACAGGACGAAGTCCTCGTGCCCGAACGCCCCGTAGATCGCCATGATGTGGCGGAGGATCGGATCGCGTCCGATCGGGATCATCGGCTTCGGCAGGTCCTCGGTCACGTCGCGGATGCGAGTGCCCTTGCCGCCACAGAGGAGGACGACTTTCATGCGCGTTGGCTTTCGGGGGTGCCGTTCTTCTTCGGCCCCCGAAGCCCCGGCCTTGACCGCAACTGGCGACGGCATGGCCGTCTCCAGGTCGGCAACCTGCGCGTCAGAGGCTGAGAGAGGATCCTCTCGAAGCCTCTGCGCGGCTGCGAATGCAGCCGCCAGACATGCTGCTGAGAGCCCGTAGCACGATGTGTTCTCGGGCTCTCAGCCGATCACAGGCCGGCAGGCAGCAGCGACTTCAGCTGCTCGAGGGTCGGGCCGAGCACGGCCTTGACCTGCTCGTTCTGCAGCAAGGCGGTGATCTGGCCGACGGTGCCACTGCCGAGGCCGAACTTCGCCAAGACCTCGTCGACCAGCTTCTTGCCGGCCGAGGCGTCGGCGTTTCCCGCGGCCGCGTCGACCTTTGCCTTCGCGTCGGCGCCGGCCAAAGCGGCCTTCAACTGGGCGATCGCGGACTCGAGCGGGCTCTTGGCGGCCGTCGCCGTGCCGCCGTCGGTGATGCCGCCGAGCAGCTTGCCGAGGTCGATGGTCGGCGCGGCCGGGGCCTCGCCCGCAATCGCTGCAGGGTCGACGTTCTTGGTCGGCGCGTCGTTGCCGCCGAGCAGGCCGCAGCTGGCGAGGACGAGGAGGGAGGGAAGGAGGAACAGGCTCGAGCGCTTCATGCAGGGAGCAGCGTGGCCACCGCCCGCAGCGACCGCAACGACGGACTTTCGGGCGTCGGAGCAACCGGGGCGCTCAGGCTGGTTGCGCGCGAGAGAATCTGCGCATCCGGGCCGTGAAATATCACGATAGCGTGATACATTGATGTTCCCCGTGGCACCCGCCCTCGCGAGCCTGCATGCGACCCTCAAGCTGCTGTCGGACCCCGTCCGGCTGCGCCTGTGTGGGTTGCTCGCCGGTCGCGAGCTGGTCGTGCAGGAACTGTGCACGATCACCGGGCTGCAGCAGAGCCGCATCAGCAACCACCTGTCGCTGCTCAAGCGCGCCGGCCTGGTGCGCGATCGTCGCGAGGGCACCTGGAGCTTCCACTCGCTGATCGAGCCGAGCGAGACCAGCCCGCTGTCGCCGTCGCTGTTCGAAGCGACCGTCGGTCCCTACCTGGCGTCGCCGGAGGGTGCTGCCGACCAGCAGGCCCTCGCGGCGGTGCTCGACCAGCGCCGGCAGAAGAGCCGCGAGATGCACGATCGCCTGGCCGAGAGGTGGAGCGCCGTCGGCCAGGAGTTCGTGCTCGGCACCGTGCGCGACGAAGTGCTGGCGCAAGCGTGGCCGTGCGGCCCGGTGGTCGCCGACCTCGGCTGCGGCACCGGCTTCCTGGCGACCTGGCTCGCCGAACGCGGGGCCCAGGTGATCGCGGTCGACCACAGCGAACGCATGCTCGGCGAAGCGCGGCAGCGCGCGCGCGATGGGGCGGTGACGTTCCGGCGCGGCGAGCTCGATGCGCTGCCTCTGGCCGACGGCGAAGTGGACGCCGCGTTCGGCAATCTGGTCTGGCACCACGTCGCCGACCTCGACGCCGCGGCGCGCGAAGTGTTCCGCGTGGTGCGGCCAGGTGGCGTGCTCGTGCTGTCCGATCTGCTGCCGCACGAGTCCGACTGGATGCGCGAGGCGATGGGCGATCTGCGGCTCGGCCTCAAGCCCGAGCAAGTGGTCGGCGTGCTCGCGCGCGCCGGCTTCCAGGGCCTGCGCACGCAGGCCCTCGTCGACCGCTACCGCGTCGCGGTCCCCAACGGCGCACCCAATGGCGGCGCCGCCGACTTCGCCATGTTCGCCGTGCGCGGGCACAAGCCCGCCGCGGTCCGACGTTCCTGACCTTCCCGTTTCCGTTCCTACCAACACGATCGAACGATGACCGCTACCAACACTCCGAAGACGAAGAACGACAAGCCCGCTGCCAAGCCGAAGAGCAAGGTGCTCGCCCCGACCGACTTCAAGGTCAAGGACCTGAGCCTGGCCGACTTCGGCCGCAAGGAGATCCAGCTGGCCGAGGTCGAGATGCCCGGCCTGATGGCGATCCGCGACGAGTACCGCAAGAAGCAGCCGCTGAAGGGCGCGCGCATCACCGGCTCGCTGCACATGACGATCCAGACGGCCGTGCTGATCGAGACGCTGGTCGAGCTCGGCGCCGAGGTCCGCTGGGCCACGTGCAACATCTTCAGCACGCAGGATCACGCGGCCGCGGCGATCGCCGTCGGCCCGAAGGGCACCGTCGAGAAGCCGATGGGCGTGCCGGTGTTCGCCTGGAAGGGCGAGACGCTCGAGGAATACTGGTGGTGCACCGAGCAGGCGCTGACCTGGCCGGGCGAAGACGGCCCGAACATGATCCTCGACGACGGCGGTGACGCCACGATGATGGTCATGAAGGGCGCCGAGTGGGAGAAGGCCGGCAAGGTGCCGGGCCTGAAGAAGGACGACGGCGAGGACTGGGTCGAGCTCGTCAAGTGCATGAAGAACTCGATCAGCGCCGGCAAGTGGACCAAGATGCTGCCGGGCATCCGCGGCGTGTCCGAGGAGACGACGACCGGTGTGCACCGCCTCTACCAGCTGCAGAAGGAAGGCAAGCTGCCGTTCCCGGCGATGAACGTGAACGACAGCGTGACGAAGTCGAAGTTCGACAACGTCTACGGCTGCCGCCACTCGCTGACCGACGGCCTGATGCGCGCCACCGACGTCATGCTGTCGGGCAAGGTCGCGGTCGTCTGCGGCTACGGCGACGTCGGCAAGGGCAGTGCGCAGTCGCTGAAGGGCCAGGGCGCGCGCGTCATCATCACCGAGATCGACCCGATCTGCGCGCTGCAGGCGGCGATGGAGGGCTACCAGGTCCTGACGCTCGAGGACTGCATCGACTACGCGGACATCGTGATCACGGCGACGGGCAACTACCAGGTCGTCACCGTCGACCACATGAAGCGGATGAAGAACAACGCGATCGTCGCGAACATCGGCCACTTCGACAACGAGATCGACATGGCCGGCCTGGCGAAGGTCCCCGGCATCGAGAAGCAGAACATCAAGCCGCAGACCGATCGCTGGGTGTTCGAGGACGGCCACGGCGTCATCGTGCTGGCCGAAGGCCGCCTGATGAACCTCGGCTGCGCCACCGGCCACCCGAGCTTCGTGATGTCGAACAGCTTCACCAACCAGACGATCGCGCAGATCGAGCTGTTCAACAACTACAAGCAGTACGACAAGGGCGTCTACACGCTGCCGAAGCACCTCGACGAGAAGGTGGCGCGCCTGCACCTCGCCAAGCTCGGCGTCAAGCTGACGAAGCTGAGCAAGAAGCAGTCGGAGTACCTCGGCATCCCGTCCGAGGGCCCGTTCAAGCCTTCGCACTATCGCTACTGAGCGGCGGCGATGGTGACCGGGTCGAGCGCCCGGTAGGAGCCGACGGCCGCTTTGCGGCCGCGGCTCAACGGCGACTACGGGCCCGGAGTAGGGCAGAAGGAGAACTGGCGGTGCTCGTGCGGCCGCCTGCTCCGCCCCCCGGCCCTGCGGCGGCGATCTCGCCGCTGCCTGAACCCTCGCAGTGGCGGGGGGCGTTGGCTATCGTGCTCGCCCCTAGAACCCCGTCCGAACAGAGAGAACCGCCCCATGATCATCGGTGTCCCCAAGGAGATCAAAGCCCAAGAGAACCGCGTCGGTGCCGTCCCGGCGATGGTGCTCGACCTCGTCGGTGCCGGCCACAAGGTGCTGGTGCAGAAGGGTGCTGGTCTCGGTGCCGGCGTCAGCGACGAAGCGTACGTGAAGGTCGGGGCGACGATGGTCGCGACCGCAGAAGAGGTCTACGGCCAGGCCGAGATGATCGTGAAGGTGAAGGAGCCGCTGCCGGCCGAGTACCCGCTGATCAAGAAGGGCCAGCTGCTGTTCACCTACTTCCACTTCGCCGCGGCGCGCGAGCTGACCGACGCGATGCTGAAGTCGGGGGCGAACTGCTTCGCCTACGAGACGCTGGTGCATCGCAACTCGCTGCCGCTGCTGACGCCGATGAGCGAAGTGGCCGGACGCATGTCGGTGCAGGTCGGCGCCGTCTGCCTCGAGAAGCACTACGGCGGCCGCGGCATCCTGCTCGGCGGCGTGCCGGGCGTCGAGCCGGCGACGGTGGTGATCCTCGGTGGCGGTGTCGTCGGCACCAACGCCGCGAAGATGGCGGCGGGTCTCGGCGCCGACGTGCGCCTGCTCGACATCGACCTCGATCGCCTGCGCTACCTCAGCGACGTCATGCCGGCGAACGTCACGCTGCTGCACAGCTCGCCGATCACGATCCGCGAGCAGATCGTGCACGCCGATCTCGTCATCGGCGCCGTGCTGGTCCAGGGCGCGCGCGCGCCGCGGCTGATCCGCCGCGAGGACCTGAAGTCGATGAAGGAAGGCTCGGTCATCGTCGACGTCGCCGTCGACCAGGGTGGCTGCATCGAGACCTGCAAGCCGACCACGCACGCCGACCCGACCTACGTCGTCGACGGCGTCATGCACTACTGCGTCGCCAACATGCCCGGCGCCGTGCCGCGCACGTCGACGTTCGGCCTGACCAACGCCACCGGCCCGTGGGCGAAGAAGATCGCCGGCATGGGGGCCGCGAAGGCAGCACAGGATCCGGTGCTCGGTACCGCCGCGAACGTGCTGAACGGCGTCTGCACGCACCAGGGCGTCGCCGAAGCGTTCGGCCTGGCCTACAAGGCGCCGAGCTCGGTGCTGTGATCGCGGCCGGTGCGCTGGCCGCCGGCGAGCCGCTGACGCTGCTGCAGGCGCTGGTGCTCGGCCTGGTCGAGGGCATCACCGAGTTCCTGCCGGTGTCGAGCACTGGCCACCTGATCGTGGCCCAGCGCCTGCTCGGGCTGCCCGGCGGCGAAGGCGACAACGTCTTCGCCATCGGCATCCAGATGGGCGCGATCACCGCCGTGCTGGTGCTCTACTGGCGCCGGCTGCTGCTCGCCGCGCGCACCTGCCTGCGCCCCGAACCGGGCAAGCCGAACCTGCTGTGGACGATCGCGCTGGCGGCGTTCCCGGCGGCGCTGCTCGGCCTGCTCTGCGACGACTGGATCGATGCGCACCTGTTCTCGAGCGGCGTCGTCGCGACGACGATGATCGTCGGCGGCGGCCTGCTGCTCGGCCTCGAACGCTGGCTGCGCGCCCGTGACGTCGCGCGCTTCGAACTCGACCAGCTCGGCTACCGCACCGCGGTGGTGATCGGCCTGTTCCAGTGCCTGGCGCTGGTGCCAGGCACCAGCCGCTCGGCGGCGACGATCGCCGGCGCCCTGCTGCTCGGCCTGTCGCGAACGGCGGCGGCCGAGTTCTCGTTCCTGGTCGGCCTGCCGATCCTCTACGGCGCGTCGCTCTACAAGCTGACCAAGCACCACGAGGCACTGGCCGGCGATGCGCTGGCGCCGTTCCTGGTCGGCACGCTGGTCGCGTTCCTCAGCGCGTTGGTGGTGGTGCGGCCGTTCGTCGCCTTCCTGCGCGCGCACACGTTCGCGCCGTTCGCCTGGTATCGCCTGGCAGCGGGGGCGCTGCTCGCCATCGCCGTCGCCGCCGGCTGGCTCGCGTGAGCACACGCCTCAGCTGCGTCAGCTGCGGCGATAGCCGAGCTCGCGCAACACCAGCAGGATCTCGCTCCAGCTCGGGAACGGGCGGCCGTTCTCCTTCTTGAAGCGGTCGATCGCGGCGATGAACTCGAGCACTTCGGCGTCGACTTCGGCGAGCGACGGCGACGAGCGATCCGGCTCCTCGACGTCTTCCAGCGGGTCCTTCGCCGGCTTGCCACGGCCGGCCTTCGGTTGCGCCTTGCCGGTCTTGCCCGGCTTCGGCTTGCTGTGGGTGGGCTTCGGCTTCTTCGTCGCGACGGCCATGGGCCGGCTCATCGGCCGCCGACGAACAACCCCTTGATGGAGGCGTCGAACGGCGGCCGCAGCAGGCCGCGATCGGTGACGAAGCCGCTGACCAGCTTGCCGGGGGTCACGTCGAACGCAGGATTGCGCGCCGTCACGCCGGCCGGGGCGATGGCGACGCCGGCGAGCTGCGTCACCTCGTTGCCATCGCGCTCTTCGATCGGGATGTCAGCGCCGTTCGCCACGCGTGGGTCGAAGGTCGAACTGGGAGCGGCTACGTAGAACGGCACACGATGCGCGGCACACGCCAGTGCCAGCCCGTAGGTGCCGACCTTGTTGGCGAAGTCGCCGTTCGTGGCGACGCGGTCGGCGCCGACGATGGCCATCTGCACGGCGCCGCGCGCGATCAGACCGGCTGCCGCACTGTCGGCGAGGATCTCGACCGGGATGCCGGCGGCGGCCAGTTCGAGCGCCGTCAGCCGGGCGCCCTGCAGCAGTGGTCGTGTCTCGTCGGCGAGCACGCGGAAGCGTGTGCCGTGGCGCCACGCAGCGAACAGCACGGCGAGCGCGGTGCCGTCGCCGGCGGTCGCCAGGCGCCCGGTGTTGCAGTGGGTGAGCACGGTGCCGTTCGCCGGCACCAGGCCACGGCCGCATTCGCCGATGCAGGCGCTCATCGCGATCTCGTCGGCTTCGATGCGGCGGGCCTCGGCCAGCAGGCGCGCCAGGGTTGGCTCGCTGCGCACCGCTTCGATGCAGCGCTCGAGCGCCCACTGCAGGTTGACCGCCGTCGGCCGCGCGGCGAGCAGGCGGCTGGCGACGTCGCGCGTCACGCCGACGATCGCCTGTGGCAGTGGCAGCAGGTTGCGCACGCCGAGCACGAGGCCGTAGGCGGCGGCGACGCCGATCGCCGGCGCGCCGCGCACGCGCAGCCGCACGATCGCCTCGATCACGCCATCGACGTCGTGCAGCGCCAGCACGGTGCGATGATGGGGCAGCAGCGTCTGGTCGAGCAGTTCGAGATGCCCTTGCAGGTCGCCGTGCCAGGCGACCGTGGGCGGCAGCGGCGGGATCGTGCTCATGGTCGGTGCAGCGGCCGCAGCAGCGGCGTCAGCGGCACAATCGCCGTTCGATGTCGGCGTAGGTGGCCGCGGTCTTGGCGATGACCTCCGGCGCCAAGGTTGGCGGCGGTGGCGTCTTGTTCCAACCGGTGCCGAGCAGCCAGTCGCGCAGGTACTGCTTGTCGTACGAGGTCGGCTGCGCACCTGGTCGCACTTCGTTCGCCGGCCAGAAGCGGCTCGAGTCCGGCGTCAGGCACTCGTCGATCAGCAGCAGCTTGCCGTCGAGCAGCCCGAACTCGAACTTGGTGTCGGCGATGACGATGCCGCGCGTGGCCGCGTGCTCGCGGCCAC
>JBILEY010000112.1:0-12901 GCA_044351865.1 Planctomycetota bacterium
CGGCATCGCCGACACGCTCGCCGGCACGCCCAACATCGGCCCGCTCGGGGGCTTCGGCGAACTGCGCGACTGGGCGAAGGCGGTCGGTTCGCTGCAGATGGTGCTCGGCCGCCTCGAGCTGCTGACCGTGTTCGCGCTGCTGACGCCGAGTTTCTGGCGCCGCTGACGCAGACTCTCGGCGCGACCTCGGCGACGCCTACTCCTCGCCGAGCACGACCTTGTCGCGCCGCCGGAACGCGAGGCGGATCGGCACTTCAGGGCAGCCGAACGAGTCGCGCAGAACCTGCGCGAGGTAGCGCTCGTACTGGCCGCGGAACAAGCGTGGCTCGTTGACGAACACCAGCACCGACAAGGGCTCGTTGCCGACCTGCGTGCCGTAGAACAGCTTCGGGAAGGCGCCGCCGGACGACGGCAGCAGGCGATCGCGCGCGCCCTGCAGCACCTTGTTGAGCTTGCCCGTCGGCATCTCGATGCGCGTCTGCTCGCGCAACTCGAACAGCAGGTCGAGCATGCCTTCGACGTTGGTGCCTTCCTTGGCCGACATGAACACGACCGGCGCGTGGTCGATGCCCGGCAACTGCTGCTTGATGTAGGCGTCCCACTTCTTCAAGTCGACCTCGGGGGCGAGGTCCACCTTGTTGCCGACCAGCACGACCGGCTTGTGGTGCTCGACGCAGTAGGCGGCCAGCGCTTTGTCGACCTGACTGATCGGCTCGCGCACGTCGAACATGTGCACACAGACGTGGGAGCGGCGGATGCTGTCGTTGCTGCGATTGTGCGCGAACAACTCGATCGCGTGCTCCAGGCTCTTCTTCTTGCGCACCCCGGCGGTGTCGATGGCGATCAGACGGCGACCGTCGAAGTCGAACGCGACGTCGATGGAATCGCGCGTCGTGCCGGGCAACTCGGACACGATCACGCGCTCTTCGCCGGCGAGCTGGTTGACCAGCGTCGACTTGCCGGAGTTGCGCTTGCCCACGATCGCGAAGCGCAGCGCGTCGCCGGCTTCGGGATCCTGGTCTTCGGCCTCGGTGCGCTCGGGCAACGCAGCCAGCACGGCGGCCAGCAGGTCGTGCGTGCCGAACCCTTCCTTGGCGCTGATCGCCATCGGCTCGCCGAAGCCGAGGCGCTGCCACGAGGACACCGCCAGTTCCTCGAAGTGCGACTCGATCTTGTTCGCGACCAGGAGCGTCGGCTTGTTCAGCGGGCGCAGGCGGCGCGCGACCATGTCGTCGGCCGGCACCCGGCCCTCCTTGCCGTCGACGACGAACAGCACGACGTCGGCGGTCTCGAGCGCGTAACCGATCTGCGCCTCGACGTGCTCCTTCAACAGCGCCTCGTCGACGAGGCCGAGGCCGCCGGTGTCGACCAGTTCGAAGGCGCGCCCCTCGTGCCGGAGGATGGAGGTGACCCGGTCGCGGGTGACGCCGGCCGTCGGCTCGACGATGGCGACGCGCCGGCCGACGAGCCGGTTGAAGAGGCTCGACTTGCCGACGTTCGGCCTGCCGACGATGGTGACGCGAGGGATGTGCACGGGGGGCGAAGAGGATAGCGAGCCACGCAGCCCAGCGACAGCCGCCAGGGGTCTGCTGGCCCCGCCCGCTGGCCGGTCGTCGGTCCGACCAGAGCCAGCGGCTACGCTGCCGACGATGGCATCGGACCTGCTGCTCCCGCTGACCCGGCTCTACCTGGAGCCCCACCGGCACTACCACTCGCTCGAGCACATCGCCCAGATGCTGCACGCGGGCCGGGCGTTCCCGCTCGACGACGTGCAGACGATGGCGATCTGGTTCCACGATGCGATCTACGACCCACGGAGCAAGCGCAACGAGGAGGACAGCGCCGAGTTGGCGGGCCGGCTGCTGCGCGGGAACGGCTGGGCGGAGGCCGATGTGCAGCGCGTCGAGCGCATCGTGCTCGACACCAAGCTCCACCAGCCGACCGTCGCCGGCGCCGCCGCCGTGCTCGACCTCGACCTGATGTCGCTGGCGTTGCCGTGGCCGGAGTTCGCGCGCAACACCGAGCGCATCCGGGCCGAGTTCTCGCACGTGCCGGAGGCCGACTTCCGCGCCGGCCGCAGCAACTTCTTTCGCGGCATGCTGGCCCGCGAACGGCTGTTCTTCACCCCGTTCGGCGAACGACTGGAGCCTCTGGCCCGGGCCAACTTGCAGCGCGCGGCCGCTGCGGGATGAGCTGACGCCGGCCGGCGCCCGCTCGCGGCAACCTCGATGACACCGGCTCAAGCCGTGTCGACGTTTCGACCGATGCGAAACGCGGCGGGCCAGGAAACCCGATCAGGAGCGAATCGCATGCAGGGACAACGCAATCGCGGCGCCTTGGCTGGCGCCGACACCATCGAAGTCGCGCAGAAGCCGCTGGTGCGCGTCGTGGACGACGAGCCATCGATCCAGAACCTGTTCCTCAAGATGGCAGCGATCGGCGGCTTCGAGTGCCAGCCGTTCTTGATGGGACACGAGCTTCTCGACCGGCTCGACGAGACGCGCCCGGGATGCCTCGTCATCGACTTGATCCTGCCCGACCGCAGCGGCATCGAATTGCTGCAGGCCTTGTCGGAACGGCACTGTCGCCTGCCGGTCGTGTTCATGAGCGGCATGGCGCGCGTCTCCGAAGCCGTGCGCGCCCTGAAGCTCGGCAGCATCGACTTCCTCGAGAAGCCGTTCGAGCTGCAGACGATGATCGAGACCGTGCAGCGCGCGATCGAGATCGACCGACAGAACCGCCAGGACGGCAGCGAACGCGAGGACGTAGCCCACCGGTTCGACTTGCTGACGCCGCGCGAGAGCGAGGTGATGGAGCAGATCGTCCGCGGCGCCGCCAACAAGGAAGTCGCGGCGCGCCTCGGCCTCAGCCCGAAGACCGTCGAGGTGCACCGCGCCAACGTCATGCGCAAGACGCGCGCCCGCTCGCTGGCGGAACTCGTGCGCATGCACGTCGCCGCGAACCACTGATCGGGATCACCGATCGGGATCACCGATCACGATCACGGCTCGGCTTGGAGCCGCCGCTCCGCGCAGCCGCCGATCAGTACAGCAGCGTCGCCAGCCGTCGGCGGTAGTCGTCGAGCGCTTCGCTCTGCTCACCGACGACGAGGAAGCACAGCAGCATGGCCTTGCGCGCGAGGCCGCCGCGGAACGTCTTGTCCGCCGCCACCGACTCGAGGATGGCCGCCATGGCCGCCTCGACCTGGCCGGCGAGGAACGCCTGCCGCGCAACCACCAGCGACTTCTCGGCCGCCGGGCCCTGCGGCGACAGGTTCGCCTGCAACCACTCGCTGCCGGCCAGCAGCCGCTGCGCATCGTCGTAGCCCGGTTCCTCTTCGGGGAAGCCCTGCACCGCCGCCTGCAGCTCCGGCAGGTCGCCGGCCTTGGCCGCCGCCACCGCCCGCTGCAGGCGCGCCGCCGGGCTGTTCGGATCGACCGGGGGCGCCGCCGGCGGCTGTTCCGGCTCGGGCAGCACCAGCGGCTCGATGCCGTTGCGCTGCAGGAACTGGCGGATGTCCTTCTCCGGCACAGCCCCCTGGAAGGCGTCGACCGGGCGCCCACCGTCGACCAGCACGCAGAACGGAATGCCCTGCACGCCAAACGCATAGGCGAGGTCCTGTTCGCGATCCGAGTCGACCTTGCCGAGTTCGAAGCCGCCTTGGAACTCCGCCGCCAGCTTCTCCAGCACCGGCCCCAGCTGCCGACACGGTCCGCACCAGGCAGCCCAGAAGTCGAGCAGGACAGGACGCGTCATCGACAGCTCGACGACTTCCTTCTGGAAGGTCGCGGCAGTCACGTTGCGCACATGCGTGGCGGTCATGGCGAGAGCTGTAGGAGCTGCCGCGACCAACGTCAACGCTGCGCACCCCAGGCTGTCGTTACGGGCCCGCTACGAACACCCCGACAGGCTTCCGCGCGACGAGGAGGCGCCGACCGCGCGGTTTGCTGGCATGGATGTTGTCTTCAGGGACGCACCGACTCGAGGCCACGCATTTCCAGGGATGGAGTGCGTGAGAGAGAGGCGACCGTAGCCTCGAGTCGGCATCTCCCATTCGGACTTCCCAGGAGCGCGCCGCTCGCGACCGGAACTCCACCAAGCGACTGCCTGCCCCATGACACACCCCGCGTGTGTCCCGTCGACGCCGGCGAAGCCTGCTTCTGCCGGCGTCGACGCATTCCATCGCCGCACGACGGTGGACGACGATGCGCGGCCGGCGATGCGCAATCAGACGCGCACGCCGACCGAGCCGAGCAGCGCGTTCACCAGCTCGAGCACGCCATAGCCAAGGGCCACGAAGCCGAGCTGGATGGCGAACGCGATCAGCGCGTTGATGCGCGGCAACGCGAACAGCGCACCGACCCAGAACAGCGCCATCGTCGTGTTCGCCAGCAGCATCAGCGTCACCGACAGGTCGTTCACCGGCACCATCGCCAGCTGCAGGAAGCCGGTCAGCAGGTACCAAGCGGTGAGTCCGAAGCAGCGACCGAGGCCCGAGGCTTCGGCGCCGGCGAAGCGCACCGAGAGGTGCACGACCAGCGTCGAGGCGATCGCGAGCAGGAGGCCGAGACTGATCCACTGCGGCGGCGCCGTCGGCTCGAGCCAGGGATAGGCACGATCCAACGCCTCGATGCGAGCCCGCAGCCGAGACTGTCGGCGTTCGTCGTGCGGCAGCTCGGCTGCCGCTTCCGGATCGATCGGGTCCGGCAGCGGGCGCTTCCAGGTGATGCGCGGCCTGGTTGCGGGCTTCTCCGCCTCCGACGTCTCGACCGCTTCCGGCGCGGCGTCGCCGCGGTCCGTCGGGGTCGACGCCGTCGGTACCGCAGGCGCCGCCGTCTCACCACCCTCTTCGATGTCGAAGCGACAGCTCTTGATGCGCGTCGCCGGCAACGTCATCACTTCGTGCCCGACCTGCATCTGCAGTGTCGTCAGATCCATGGCCAGCACGGTGCCGGTGAGCACCTTGCCGTCGTCGAGCTGGACCGTGGCGCGGCGCTCCTGCGCTGGCGCGAGGCATGCGACCAGCAGCACGAACAGCAGCGTCAGGAACCGCGTCATCGCCCCGGGATCGTCTGCGCGGCCCCGGGTGCTTGAACCCAAGCGCCTCGTCGATCGCGGCCGTCATGGCAAGGGGACTTCGTGCGCCCGGCTTGGTGACGCAGCGATCGGCGTCTACTGTCGAAGCACCATGACCGGCCCGGTCCCAGTGCCCCTGCCCACGCTGCTCGTAGCCCTGCTTCCCGTCTTGCTGTGCGCCCAGGAACCACAGCCCCAGGGCACCCCCAAACCGGCGGTCGAGGCCGCGGCGCCAGCCGAAAGGCCGGCAACGCCGGTGAGCCCGGCCGCCAAGCCACACGCAGACCTGGAGGCCTTGGCTGGGCGCGTCCAGGCGGCCCACCATCCGAAGGGCCCAGTGGCCCCCGTCCAGGCGTTCACCGGGAGCCTCGAACTGCATCTCGTCGACGCCGACGCCGAGCAGCGCGGTCAGGTCGACCTCGACGTGCGCTTCCTCGAGTGGACGCCGCCGGGCAAGACCCGCGTGCGGCCGCTGCTGCGCTACCAGGTCGTGCAGGCCGGCAAGCCGATCGTGCGCGGCCGCGATCGCTACGGCCCGTGGCAGCTCATCCAGGGCGAACCGGAGGACCTCAACGACCAGCTCGCCCGCGACCTCGAGGAGTGCGATCGCCACACCAACCTGGCGCGCCAGCTGTTGAAGTTGCTGGCCCCCGGCGACGTGCTGCGCGCGCTGCAGCGCCCGAGCGCCGTCGCCAGCGAACCACTGAACGTCGAACGCGGCGTGCGCATCGAGTGCGAGACGGTCGAAGGCGACCTGCCGGCGTTCCCGCTGCTGCAGCAAGGCGGCGAGGACGCGCCGACGCACTTGAAGGTCTACGTGGCGAAGGAGAACGGACGGCTGATCGCCGTCGACGCGTGGCCAACGAAGGACGGCAAGCTCGACCCGACGCGGGGCGAACGCATGCTGCTGCTCGACCTGCACGAGCGCGACGGCGTGCTGGTGCCGAGGGAGCTTAAGCACCTGTTCCGCAACGAAACCGGCAAGCTGCGGCTGAAGACGCGCGCGGTGCTGAACAACCTGTCGCTGCGCCCGAAACTCGACGTCGACGACTTCGACCGCACCAAGAAGTGACGCGCGTGGCCGCTCAGAGCCTGAGAGAGAATCTCTCGAAGGCTCTGCGCGGCTGCGAAGGCAGCCGCCAAACATGACTCTGAGAGGCCGTATGCTGGATTTCTTCTCGGCCTCTCAGCAGCGGCGGCGGAAGTAGCGCTCGAGCTCGGCGGTCGAGAACGTCAGCACCGTCGGCCGCCCGTGCGGACAGTTGTGCGGGTGCTCGAGCGTGGCGGCGGCGGCCAGCAGCGCCTGGATCTCGGCGTCGTTCAGGCGATCGCCGCTCATGATCGCCGAGCGGCACGCCATCGAGTGAAAGCGTTCCGCGATCTGCTCGCGCAGCGGCGCCGCCGAAGCCTCGTCGTCGTCGACCAGCAGCGAGCGCACGAGCTTCTTCGGATCGACCTTGGCGAGCACCGTCGGCAGGCCCTGCACGGCGACCGTCGTCGGCCCGAACGGCTCGACCAGCAGGCCCTCGGCGGCGAGCGCTTCCTGCACCGACACCAGCCACGCCATCTCGCTCGGCGACACCTCGACCACGCTCGGCACCAGCAGGCGCTGCACCGCGACCGCGCGTTCGGCGTGCTGCTTCTGCAACTGCTCGTACATGACGCGCTCGTGCAGCGCGTGCTGGTCGACGACCAGGAGACCGTCGGGGCCTTCGAGCAGCAGGTAGAGGTCCATCACCTGCAGGTAGCGGCCGCTGACGCGCTGGAACGGGTTCGGCCGTGCCGCCGGCCGGCTCGTCGGCGGCAGCGGCGGCGCTTCGCGCACGACCGCGGGCGCGCTCGCTTCGCTGGCGCGCAGAGCGAACGGCAGCGGCTCCCTGCGTGAGCTGGAGCCGGTGCTGGGCGAAGTGGTCGAAGCCGGCACCGCGCGCACCTCAGGCGCGAATCCGGCCGCCTCGCCGTTGGCCGCCCCCGCCGCAGCCGGAGGCACTTCGAACAACGACGGCGGCAACTGCGGGAAGCCCGACCGCGCGCGCGGCAGCTCCGGCGACAGCACGACGCCACCGTCGCTCGCCCCGAGCCCGACGCGCCCGTGCAGCGCCGCGCGCACCGTTTCGTGCAGGCAGCCGGCGACCTTGCGCGGTTCGACGAAGCGGACCTCGGCCTTGCGCGGGTGCACGTTGACGTCGACCTGGTCGGCCGGCAGCACGACCTGCAGCACGTAGACCGGGAAGCGCCCGCCCATCAGGTACTCGCGGTACGCCTGACGCACCGCGTGCAACGCACTCGACTCGCGCGCGAGACGGCCGTTCACGTACATCAGCTCGAGCTTGCCGTCGCGGCGTGCCAGGTCCGGCTCGGCGATCAGGCCTTCGACCGACAAGCCGGGGAACGCGCGTGACACCGGCACCAGCCCGCGGCCGAGTTCGTCGCCGAAGCAGCGCTGGAACCGCTGCGCCAGCGTTTCGCCGCGCGGCAGCCGCAGCACCTCGCGATCGTCGGCGACGAACGTGAAGTCGACGTCGAGCCGGGCCAGCGACAGCTCGGCGACCAGTTCCTGGATGCGCGCGCGCTCGGCGTGCGCGGCCTTCAGGAAGCGGCGCCGCGCCGGCACGTTGAAGAACAGATCGCGCACCTCGAGGCGCGTGCCCTCCGGACAACCGGTCGGCTGCGGCTCGGACTCGACGCCGCCGTCGCAGCGGATCTCCCAGCCTTCGCTGCTGCCTCGCCGCTTGCTCTGGATGCGCGCACGCGACACCGCGCCGATCGACGCCAGGGCTTCGCCGCGGAAGCCGAGGCTGGCGATGTGGTCGAGGTCGGTGACGTCCCGCAGCTTGCTGGTGGCGTGGCTGGCGAACGCCAACGGCAGGTCCTCCGGCAGGAAGCCCTCGCCGTCGTCGGCGATCAGGATCGACTCGGCACCGCCGGCGCGGATCTCGACGCGCACGCGTGTCGAGCCGGCGTCGAGCGAGTTCTCGACCAGCTCCTTCACCACCGAATACGGACGTTCGACGACCTCGCCGGCGGCGATCTGGTTGACGACGGCGGGCGGCAGCTTCTGGATCACGCTTCGAGGTCCTCGGCGGTCGGGATCGACGCGCCATCGAACCACTGCAGCAGGAAGCGCTCCAGCAGCGCGTCCGGTTCCTCGCCGGTCGTGCGCGAGAGCCGCTGGCAGCTGTGCAAGGCCAGGAACCCGCGCCGCAGCTTCGCCAGCGACGACTGCTGCACTTGGGCGACGACGCGATCGCCGAAGAAGCGCACGCCGAGGCGGTCGGGCAGGTCGCGCGGCGACACGCCGGACTCCAACAGCTGCCGTCCTTCGAACGTGACCGCCAGCTGCTGGAACAGCCAGCTGGTGACGAACGGCAAAAGGCCGCCGGTGTCCATCGCGCGGCCGTCCTTCTGCTTGACGCCGCGTTCGAACATCGCGCGCAACGAACGGAATGCGGCGCGGCGGTCGCCGCCGAGCACCGCTTCGGCGAACTCGAACGGGGTCGACGCGAAGCTCGTCGTCAGCTTGCCGCGCAGGTCGGCCGGCGACAGCGGCTTCTTCGGCGCCTCGCCGACCTGGTCGCGCAGTCGCTGCAGTTCGGCGAGCAGTTCCGACAGGCTCTTGCCGACCTGCGACACGACGAGCCAGGCGGTGTCGGGCTGCAGCGGCACACCGAGCTTGCCGGCGCGACCGACGACCCACTTGCACAGCTCTCCTTCGAGCGGGCTGCGCGAGCGATCGAACGGCTGGTCGTAGAGGTCGCGGAACTCGAACACCGCACCGGCCTCGGCCAGCTGCTTCACCAGCGTCGCGACCACCTTCTTCCGTTTGTCGAGCTTGCTGGCTTCGACCACGAGGCCGCAGCCCTTGCCGAAGCGCGCCATCTGCGCGGCGACGGTGGCGCCGTGCTTCTTCCACCAGCCCGCACCACGCCGCACGACGACGAACGCGCGCTTGGCGAACAAGCCGCCGCCGCGCAGGTCCTGCAGTTCCGGGCACGAGGCGAGGCCCGCGGCGCCATCGGCGCCACTGCCGTCCTCGGCCTCGGCGTCGTCGGCATCGCCGCCGTCTTCGGCATCCGCGCCACCACCGCCACCGCCGCGTTCGTCGACGGCGTCGATCACACGCAGCTCGACGTCCTTAGGCATCGCGGCCAGCACCAGGTCGACGGCTTCGGCCCGAAAGAAGTCGGCCAGGCCGGTGATCAGCAGCACCGGCGGCAGGCCCTTCGGCAGCAGCTTCGCGAGTCGCTGGACCTCGACCTCGGGGTTGGGCACGGCCATGGTTCAGCTCCCTCCGCGCAGCACGTAGAGGTCGACGCAGCCGACCAAGAACACGACCACGGCGATGGTGCCGTTGGCGGTGAAGAACGCGGTGTGGATGCGCGACAGGTCGCCCGGGCGCAGCAGACGATGCTGCCACACCAGCAAGCCGGCGGCGACGGCGATGCCCGCCTGGTAGAGCCAGCCGAAGGGCACCAGCAGTCCGAAGCTGACGAAGCCGGTCAGTGCGAGCAGATGCAGCCCGCGTGCGATCCGCATCGACGCCGCGGCGCCAAAGCGCGCCGGCAGCGACCTCAGGCCGTGCGCGCGGTCGAACTGCTCGTCCTGGCACGCGTAGAGCACGTCGAAGCCGGCGACCCAGCAGGCGACGGCGACGCCGAGGATCGCCGGCGCGATCGTGCGTTCGCCGAAGGCACCGTCGGCGGCGAGCCACGCGGCCAGCGGCGAGATGCCGAGCGCCACGCCGAGCCAAAGGTGGCACAGCGACGAGAAATGCTTCACGTGGCTGTAGCCGAGCAACCAGAGCAGCGTCGGCAGCGACAGCCAGCCGCAGATCGGTGCCAACAGCCAGCAGCAGGCGACGAACGCCGCCCCGGCGAGGGCCGTCAGGGCGAGTGCCGCCGCCGGCGTCACCGCGCCGCGCGGGATCTCGCGGTCCCGCGTGCGCGGGTTCGCCGCGTCGATCGCGCGATCGGCGAAGCGGTTGTAGGCCATCGCCGCAGTCCGGGCAGTGACGACCGCGGCGACCACGAGCGCGAGCAGCTGCCACGACGGGCGCCCGTTCGTCGCCGCCAGCAGCGACAGCAGCGCGAACGGCAACGCGAAGACCGAGTGCGACAGCCGCACCAGCGAGCCGAACGCACGCACCTGACTCAGGGTCGCCGGCGCCGAGCTCACGCTTCCTCTCCTTCGTGCCACGGCGACGCACTCGGCGGCGGCGTCTGCCAGCGGCGCACGATCGCGTGGTCGATGCGCAGGCGATCGAGGATCTTGCCGACGACGAAGTCGACCAGGTCCTGCACCGTCTGCGGCCGGTGGTAGAAGCCCGGCATCGCCGGCAGCACGATCGCGCCGGCCTGCGCCAGCTTCAGCATGTTCTGCAGGTGCAGCACCGACAGCGGCGTCTCGCGCGGCACAACCAGCAGTTGGCGCCCTTCCTTCAGCGCGACGTCGGCGGCGCGTTCGACGAGGTTGCTCGAGAAGCCGTGGGCGACGCGCGCCAACGTGCCCATGCTGCAGGGGCACAGGATCACCGCCGCGATGCCAGCACTGCCGGACGCGGGCGCCGCCTCGACCGCGGCGAGCTCGTGCACGCGCAGGTTCGGCCGCAGTTCCGGAGCGAACAGTGCCTTGAGGTCCGGTCGCGCGAGGTCGACGTCGGCGCCGGCTTCGTGCTTCAGCACGCGCAGCGCCCCACCGGTCGCGACCAGGTGGACCTCGTGACCGAGTTGCAGCAGCACCTCGACGAGGCGCAGGCCGTAGGCGATGCCACTGCCGCCGGAGAAGCCGACGGCGTAGCGCTGGCGGGGCGCAGCAGCGGACGACTTCGGCTCAGCGGTCATCGGCGGTCAGGTAGAAGTAGAGGTTGTAGAAGCTGTGCGTGTAGACGCAGACGCCGTAGCCGCGCGCCCACATCAACAACCCGAGCAGCACACCTGCCATCGTGCGGAACAGGAAGCGCGTGGGCTGGAACGGTTCGCCGCAGAGGTGGTGGAACCAGGAGAAGACCAAGGCGCTCACCAGCACGGCGACCGCGCCGGCGAGCCAGCGTGGCAACGACCACGCGCGCACGGTGCGCAGCCCGATCCACACCAGCGCCGACATCAGGCCGAGCCGGAAGACGAGTTCTTCGAAGATGCCAGCACCGATCGAGCCGACCAGGTTCGCCGCCAACGAACCGACGGGTGCCGGGCCGGCGACCAGCCCGCGCGCCACCGACAACGTCAGCTCGGCGGCGATCGGCCCGAGCAACAGCGCGTAGACGGTGCCTTCGAGGGCGATGACCGCGGCGACGCGCGACCACGGCACCTGGTTGCGGATCAGGCGGCGCGCCGCGACCACCATCAGCGCGCAGAACGCCAGGCTCAGCACCAGGTGCACGTGACTGCCGAGGCCGTGCACGGCGTGCAGCAGCCACTGCTCGGCGCCGTTCCGTTCGTCGGGCGCCAGGCGCAGGCGCGACAGTTCGTAGACCACCCAGAGCGGCAGCACGGCGAACAGCCCGACCGCCGGATCGCGCGACCAGTGGAAGTAGCCGCCGGCCGGCGCCTCCGGCTGCTCTGGTTCAGGAGGCGACTTCGCCACGGTAGATCGCGGCCACGCCGCCGGTGAGCAGACGCTGCCGCGGCGAGACCAGACCGGCATCGCGCATCAGCGCCAAGAACTGTTCGCGCTCGGGAAACGCCATCACCGAGTCGTGCAGGTAGCGGTAGGCGTCGTTGCGCGCACCCGAGATCCAGGTGCCGAGACGTGGCAACACGCGGCGGAAGTAGAAGCGATAGGCTGCCCCGAGCAGGGGCACGCGCGGCTTGCTGAACTCGAGCACGACGACGCGTCCGCCGGGGCGCACGACGCGAGCCATCTCGCGCAAGGCGACCTTCGGATCGGCGACGTTGCGGATGCCGAACGCCACGGTCGCGAAGTCGAACGAGGCCGTCGGGAACGGCAGCGCCATCGCGTCGGCGGCGAGAAAGCTCGGACCGGCCACGGTGGCTGCGAACGCCCCCTCGGGCCCGCCCTTCTGGCGAGCGCGGGTCAGCATCGGCGCGCAGAAGTCGGCGCCGACGATCTGCGCACCGGCGCGCTGCAGAGCGAACGACAGGTCGCCGGTGCCGGCACAAACGTCGAGGCCTCGTTCGCCCTTCTGCACTGCGACCATGCGCACGGTCTGCCGGCGCCACCAAAGGTCGATGCCCAGCGACAACGCGCGGTTCGCGCGGTCGTAGCCCGGAGCCACCTCCGCGAACATCTTCTGGATCGTCGGGCCTTCAGGCATCTGGCGGGATTCTGCGGGGCGCTTCGACCGACCACAACCGTCCGGATGCGAGCAGCCGGAAACGCTGCGGGCCGCGTCCCGGATCCGGAACGCGGCCCGCGCCTGTCGACACCGGCGATGCCGGCGCGACACCTGCTTCAGCGGCTCACTGCCGCCGCTAGCTTCACTGCCGCCGCTAGTCTCACTGCCGCCGACAGTCTCACTGCCGCCAGTAGTTCGACACCACGCGCACGCCCGAGACCGAGATCGTCCGGATGCGGGTGCCGGTCTGCACTTCGTAGACGTCGACGTTGCCGACGTCCGACAGCGCCACGAACAAGAGGCGCGGGAACGAAGCCTTCGCGTTGCCCTGCTTCAGCGTGTGCTTGCCCGAGTGCGTGTACGGGGTCACCGCGTAGTTCGGGCCCTGCGTGTTGAACTGGCCCTGCAGGCCGCCGTTGTTGACCAGGTCGTCGGTGCACAGGTCGATGACCGAGTTGCCCGACATGGCGTTGCTCAGCGCGGCGATGCCGCCGATGCGCTGCGTGACCGTCCACTCCTTCTGGCGGAAGG
>JBILEY010000533.1:0-3703 GCA_044351865.1 Planctomycetota bacterium
TGGGTTGCCCTGCACCACGGCGTCGCGGCAGCGCGCCAGCCGTTCGCGCACCGTGCGCAGGAAGAACAACGGCTGCACGACCGCGAGCGAGTTGGTGAGCCGCACGCCCGACGCCAGCAGCAGCGCCAGGTTGTGCGCGAAAGTCGAGACCGCGGCGAGGCGCAGGATGCGACCGACGACCGGCACGCGCAGCAGGATCGCTTCCAGCACGAGGCGCCCGCGTCGGGTCGCCCAGGCGATCGCGATCGCGACCACCAGCAAGCCGAGGAACACGCAGCCGCGCACCAGGTGCACCTGCACCGCATTGGCGACGTCGACCAGCAGCTGCGTCGACGGCGGCAGCGTGCGCCCGAGTGCGGCGAGGAACTTCGCCAGCTTCGGCACCACGCTGGCCATCATGTAGGCGACGGTGGCGACGGCGAGCACGACGACCAACGCCGGGTAGGCGAGCGCGGTCAGTACCTGCGTGCGCGTGCGCCGCCGCCGCGCCAGCGCTTCCGCCGCGCGCGTCAGCACGTGGTCGAGGTTACCGGAGCGTTCGCCGACGTCGACCAGGCTCGTGGTCAACCGCGTAAAGCACTTCTGCGCCACCATCGCCTCGTGCAGCGGAGCGCCGGCGCGCACGCGCGCGGCGACGTCGAGCCACACGCGTGCCGTCGCCGCCGAGCCCTGTTCGGCCAGCACCTTCAGCGCCGCCAGCAGCGTCAGGCCGGTGCGCAGCATGAAGGCCAGCTGCCGCAACTGCATCTCGAGGTCGATCGGCCGGGGGCCGAACGGATGCAGCGGGCGCCGCCACCACGGCAGTGCGGTCGCCGCGGCGACGCGCAGCGGCAGCAGCCCCTCGGCGCGCAGCGCGCTGGTCACCTCGCGCACGTCGGTGCCGTCGCGTTCGCCGCGCTGCGTTCGGCCCTGCTCGTCGCGGGCGATGTAGGCGAAGGCGGGCATGGTCAGTCGGCGAGCGCCTCCACGACCTGCACGCAGCCGGTGTCGCCGCGCTCCAGCTTGCGCACGGCATCGTCGCGCAGGCGAGCGCAGCCGGCCGCTGCCGCCAGCGTGCGCAGCTGCTCTTCGTCGGCGCCGGCGCGGATCGCCGCCGCCAGCGTCGCGTCGACCGGCAGCAGTTCGAACAACCCGGTGCGGCCGCGGTGGCCGACGCCGGCGCAGGCGACGCAGCCGACCGGCCCGAACACGCGGCTGCCGACGAGGTCCGGCCGCCGCAGCACCTGCGCAGTGTCGACGTCGAGCGGCTGCGGCGTGCGGCACTGCGGGCACAACCGGCGCACCAGGCGCTGCGCCAGCACGAGGCGCAGCGTCGACGCCAGCAGGTAGCGTTCGACGCCCATGTCGACGAGGCGCGTCACCGTGCTCGCCGCGTCGTTGGTGTGCAGCGTCGCCAGCACCAGGTGGCCGGTCAGCGCCGCCTTGACGGCGATGCCCGCGGTCTCGAGGTCGCGGATCTCGCCGATCATGATGACGTCCGGATCGTGGCGCATGATCGAGCGCAGCGCCGTCGCGAACGACACCTTGCGCCCGGCGTCGACCTCGACCTGGCTGATGCCGGGGAAGTCGACCTCGACCGGCTCCTGCACGGCGATGACGTTCACCTTGCGCGCGGCGACGATCGTGCGCAGCATCGCGAACAGCGTCGTCGTCTTGCCGCAGCCGGTCGGACCGGTGGCGACGATCAGTCCGTGCGGCCGCTGCAGCTGCTTCTGGCACAACGCGAAGTCGTCGGCGAGCAGGCCGAGGCCGTCGAGCGTCAGCGTGTCGACTTCGATCGCCAGCAGGCGCAGCGTCGCGCGTTCGCCGTGGTTGGTCGGCAGCGTGGCGACGCGCACGTCGAAGCGACGGCCGGGGGCGACCTCGTGCGTGAAGCGGCCGTCCTGCGGCGCCCGCTTCTCGGCGATGTCCATGCCTGCCAACACCTTGATGCGGCTCAGCAACTCGCTCTGCACGTCCTTGCCAAGACGCCGGTAGTCCTCCAGTTCGCCGTCGACGCGCAGGCGCACCAGCAGGCCGTCGCGCTCGGGGCACAGATGCACGTCGGACGCGCGCTGCAGGAAGGCGGCGTGCAGCACTTCGTTGCAGAGCGCCACCGGATCGTCGCCGGCGGCTTCGCTGGTGGCGCGTGCTTCGCCGTGCACCGAACGCAGCAGCCGCTGCAACTGCTCGCCGTCGACCGCCTGCGGCCGCAGCGGCAGGTCGAACAAGCGCGCGACCGCGGCGAGCCCCGCGCTGTCGGTGAGGTCGACGCAGGCGACGACGACGTGGCCCTGCAGCTGGCACAACGGCAGCATGCGCCGCCGCATCGCCTGCGCCGCCGGCAGCCGCAGCGCGTAGCGCGGATCGGGGCGCACGCCGTCGAGATCGAGCAGCAGCGGCGGCGGCGGCGTGCCGCCTGCGGGTTCGAAGCGCACGCCGAAGCGGCGGCCGTCGGCGTCGTCGCGGCGCCAGACGATGCGGCCCGTGCGCGCGTGCGCGGCGGTGCCGAGGGCGAGCTGCAACGCCAGCAGGTCGCCGACCTGCCCATCGAACGCGAACGACGGATCGCGCAGGCCAGCGCCGAACGGCGACACGTCGACGAGGTCGAGTTCGCCGGCCGCTGCGTCGGCGCTGGCCTTCGCAGCCCCGTCCTCGGTGGCATGAACCTTGGCCCGCAGCGCCGGCGACCAACGCACGGCAGCGCGCGCTTCGCGACGCAGCGGAGCGACCGGGCTGCTCATCGCCGCCCCTCGCCACGGTTCGTCGGCCCAGCCCGCATCACGTCACCACCAGGGTCCAGACCAGATCGCCGTCGCCGCTGCGCCGCATCGCCAGTTCGAGCACGAACGTCGGCAGCGGCACCTGCCGCAAGGCCGCCATCGCCGCCAGCACGTCGAGGTAGCCGCCGGCGAGCTGCAGCGACCAGGCCGCGTGATGCGTCGCTCCCGCCGGCCCGAACACGCCGCGGGCGACGCTCGCGGGCAGGTCGACTTCGAGCCGCTCTTCGGCCAGCACGACGAGGCGATGGCCCTGCAGCACGTCGGTCAACTGGCGATGCCACGCCGCCCGCTCCGGCGACACGACCGCGGGTGCGGCCACCGAAGGGCCACCGCCAGCAGCTGCGGCCCGCTGCTGCAGCCGCGACCGCAGTTCGGCGAGCTGGCCCTCGGCGGCGGCGATCTGCGCCGCCGCCGGCAACGCGCCGGCGACCTCGCGTTCCTGCTGGCGTGCTGCCGCCAACGTCGTGCGCAACGGCAGCGAACTGAACACCGCGGCGGCGCCCAGCACGAGCAGCGTCGGCGTCAGCAGCAGCGCCCAGCGCCCGGCAACGGAACGGCTCATCGACCGACCTCCACCACCGGCACGTTGGCGACGGCCGGCGCGGGTGCTGCGGCAACGGCAGTCAACTCGAGCGTGAACGTGCAACCGTCGACGACGCCGAGCACGACCCGTTCGCGCGCCGTCGGCTGCACGACGAAGCCAAGCGGCCGCACCGCCGCCGCCAGGGCCTCGGCGAAGCGATCGGCGGCCGCCGCCGAAGGCGCAAAGCCGCGCACCTGGCTGCGCCGCCAGCCGAGCTCCGCTTCGTCGAGCAGCACGCCGGCGGGCCGCCGCTGCGCCAGGTGTTCGAGCAACGCCCCGATCGAGTGGCCGGTCCACGGCGACGTCGCCGGCGGCAGCCCCGGCGCGGCCACCGGCGCCGCCGCCCGTTGCCGCTGCG
>JBILEY010000113.1:0-12811 GCA_044351865.1 Planctomycetota bacterium
GAGCGCCACGACCTGCAATGGCCGGCGGTGCCGAACGGCAGCTACACGCTCGAGCTGACCCTGCCGACGCGCAAGGAACCGATCCTGACGATCCCCGACGTCGTCGTGCCGCCGCCCGAAGGCGGCGATCCGCGCCTCGTCGACATCGACCTGCGCAGCGCTCTGCGCAAGGCGACCATCCACGTGTTCGACGCCGAAGGCAAACCGGCCGAACACGACATGGGCGTGGTGTTCGCGTTCGGCTTGCCCGAGCAGAGCGAGTGGCAGGGCCAGATCTTCCACGACAACAAGGTCGAGCTGCTGCTGCCGGCGGGCCCTGCCGACCTGCTGGTGGCGATGCGCGGCTATCGCCCGCAGCGGGCCACTTGCGTCGGCGAACGGCTCGACGTGCGCCTGGATCCGTGGCCGACCATCGAAGTGCTCGCCGGCGGCCTGCAAGTGCCGCCCGACATGCAGCTGCACGTGCGCCTGACGCCGGTCGCCGACGGCAACGCCAACAACACCAGGTACCGAGCGCAATGGAACAGCGGCAGCCGCAGCGAGCTCATGCAGCCACAGACGTGGTGGCAGGAGTTCGAGAACGGCCGCATCAAGTTGCCGATCGGCGACGGCCCGTTCCGGCTGCAGCTGCGGCTGCACGGCAACAACCACGGCCAGCAGGTCGAGGACGTGCAACCGGCCCAGGTGCTGTCGACCGCCGGCCAGGTCGTCGTGCAGGTCTCCGATGCGGCGTGGAAGAAGGCGATCGCCGAGATCGAGAAGCGCAAGGACAAGCAGTGATCCGCGCGGGCGCATCCGCGCCCGTCGCCGCGCGAAGAGCTTGCGAGCCGCCGGTGCGCCCCGCACCATGCGCCGCCCTCCGCCGAAGCCACACGCCGCGATGCCCATCAAGAAGGTCTGGATCGAAGCCGGTTGCATCAGCTGCAAGCTGTGCCAGGACATCGCGCCCGCCGTGTTCCGCGTCGACGACGACAAGGACTGCGTGGTGATCGCCGACGCCGCCGCGCACTTCGTGAAGAAGGGCGAAGACATCGAACAGGCGGCGCGCGACTGCCCGGTCGAGGTCATCAAGCTCGAGCACGGCTGAGTTCGCGCCGCGGGGTCGGTAGTCTGAGCCGATGCGCCGGGAACTCGCCTGCCTGCTGCTGTTCGCCTCGTTCGGTTCGTTCGGTTCGTTCGTGTGCGCCCAGGATCCGGTCCAGGGCCTGCTCGCCAAGGACTGGCGCGAACGCAACGCCGCCGCGCGTGCGCTCGCCGCGGCGCCGGCGCTCGACGTTGACGCGCTGCTGAAGGTGATGCAGACGCCGGAGGACGACGAGTGGATCTCGAGCACTGGCGTCTACGGCGGCCGACCCGCCATCAACGATCCGATCGCGGCCCTGCTCGCCGAGTGCCGCAGTGAGGCCGGCAACCAGGTGTTCCCTGTAGGGCGCCAGAACGACCGCTTCCCGCTCGTCGAGCCGGCAGACCTGGTGATCCCGCGCACACCCCACCAGCTCGCAGCCTGGTTGCTCGGTCGCCGCGTCGAAATACACGAGACCGTTCGCATGCGTTGGCAGGCACTGCAGGTCGAGCCGACGAACATGCCGCTCGCCGAGACCTGGCTGTCGCTGCTGCGGCCGTCGATCGACGACATCGTGGCGAGCGCTTCTCACCCGAACACTCGCTGGGCGACCTTGCGCGCCTGCGCCGTGCTGCAACCTGCGGCCCTGCGCCCGGTGCTGCTGCGCGGCGACGTGACCACGCAGTCCGACTGCCTGCTGCTGCTCGCGGGACTCGACAAGGACCGGACCACCGCGCGCGGAGACGCCGAGCTGCTGCGGGTTCTCGCCAACTGCTTCGTGCAAACCGAACAGCCCGGCGACGCCAGCCGACTCGGCAGCGTCCTGCGCACTCACGGCGTCGCCGGCCTGCAGGCAGCGCTCGGGGCCGGCCCGCAGAGTGCAACTTCACGGCGGCGCGTCACCGCATTGGCGGCCATCCTGGCCGCGACCCATCCGATCCCGATCGCCGACATCGCGCCGTTCCTCGACGACGAGGACTCGAAGGTCGTCGAACGCGCATTGGGCGCCCTGCGCCATCCCGCGCGGGATGCCGCTGCGGCGCACGCGTTGGCGCCGCGACTGATCGAACGGCTGACGAAGACGAGCGATGCTCGTTGGGCAGCGCTCTACCTGCACGCCATCGCGGGTCTCGGGCCGGACTGTCCTACAGCCCTCTCCGCCACGGTCCGCGGCTGGTGGGATCGACTCCCGTGGCGCGGCGCGCGGCCGTCCGTGCTGCTGGCGATGATCCGCCTCGGCGTCGCGGGCGACGTTCCGCTGGCGGTGAAGCTCAAGGTCCTCAGCGAGCGCAGCGCCTCTGATGCCTGCCGAGACGCAGTGTGGAGCGAGCTGGCTGCCAGCACCGACGGTGGCGCCGCCGCCCTGTTGGCGTTGACGCAAAAAGTCGAAGGGCACCTCGTCGATCAGGCAGCGTCCGCCATCGCCAAGCTCGACCCGTCGCGACTGAAGACCTGGCTCGCCGAGCCGACTTTGCGCATGCACGCGCTGCGCGGCCTTGCCGCCGGTGCTCGTGATCGGCTGCCTCCGTTCGCCGAGTTGCAAGCCGAACGCGCGAACAGCAACCAGCGGACGGCCGACGAGCTCGCCGAGATCCTGACCGAACACCCCAAGGCAACGGAACACCTCGCCGACATCCTGCCGGCGATCCTGCGCAACCATCCCAGCGAGTTCGGTCGGTTCCGCGAGTTCCTGCGGATGCACCATCGCGCCCTGCCCCCGGAACGCCGCCTGGAACTGCTGTCCGAACAACTACCGCTCGGCAAGGGCTGGTGGCTGCTGCAGGACGCACCTGCATCTCTCGTGCTGGAGCCGGCTCGCCAATGGCTCGCGGCGAGCAGGGACGCGCAGGCGCGCGGTCAGCTCTGCGCCCAGCTCGCGCGCTTCTGCGACCCGGCCGACGACGAACGGATCGTGGCCCAACTCGCGGCCAAGGAGTTCCAACCCGTGTTGCGACCCCTGGCCACGGCCCCGCAGATGTCGGCGGCGGTGCGAGCGGCGGTCGAACGCCGCATCGACGCCCAATTGCGCGAAGAGTTCGCCGTGCATCTCGACGCAGCCTTCGCCGTGCTCTGGGCCCACCGCCAGCGCTGAGCGCCGGCTCGCCGCGTCACGCCGGCGACACGAGCTTGCCGGGCAGCATCGACTGCACGCCGCGCGCGAGGTCGGGCAGGCGCACCGGTTTGGTCAGGTAGCCGTTCATGCCCGACGACAGGCACAACGCTTCGTCGCCGGCGATCGCGTTCGCGGTCAGCGCCAGGATCGGCACCAGCGCCGTGCTGGCGCGGCGGCGCATCGCGCGCGTCGCCGTCAGCCCGTCCATGCCGGGCATCTGCACGTCCATCAGCACGAGGTCGAACGAACCGTCGGCGCTCTTGTCGACCGCCTCGATGCCGTCGCCGGCGAGCACGACCGAGCAGCCGAGCTTCTCGAGCATGCGCTTGGCGACCTGCTGGTTGACGGCGTTGTCGTCGACGACGAGCACGCGCGCCTGGAAGCGCGGCAGCGCGCCGTTCCCGGCGACCTCGGCGGCTGGCTGCATGGCGGCCGCGGGCGTACTCGCGACCTGCACCACCATCGTGAACGTCGAGCCTTCGCCCGGCACGCTCTGCACCGACAGTTCGCCGCCCATCAGCTCGCACAGCTTGCGGCTGATCGACAGCCCGAGCCCGGTGCCGCCGAAGCGGCGCGACATCGACGCCTCCGCCTGCACGAACGGCTGGAACAGGCGCGCCTGCTGTTCGGCGGTGATGCCGATGCCGGAGTCCTCGACGTCCACGCGCAGGCGGTCGGGGGCCGGCACGTCGATGCGAACGTGCACGCCGCCGCGCTCGGTGAACTTGACCGCGTTGCCGACGAGATTGACCAGCACCTGGCGGATGCGCACGAGGTCGCCGACGAGCGTGGGCGGCACGGTGCGCGCGAGGTCGACGCGCAGCCGCAGCCCCTTCTGCAGGCACGTGGTGCCGAACAGCAGCTGCAGGCCTTCGACCAGCGGCGCCAGTGCGAACGGCGCCGACGACAGCTCCATGCGCCCGGCCTCGATCTTCGACAGATCGAGCACGTCGTTGAGGATCGACAGCAGCATCTCGGCGCTCTTGGCGACGCCGGCGACGAGGTCCTGCTGCTCGCCGTCGAGCGCGGTGTCGCGCAGCAGGCCGACGAGCCCGATGACGCCGTTCAGCGGCGTGCGGATCTCGTGGCTCATCATCGCCAGGAACTCCGACTTGGCGCGGCTGCCGGCGAGCGCCTGCTCCTTCGCCTCCTCCAGCTGGCGGTTGGTCTCGCGCAGCGATGCGAGGACCTTCTCCAGCTCCTGCGTGCGCGCTTCGACCTGCTTCTCCAGCAGGATCGCCGTCTGGAACAGGCCGAACGAACTGCCCTGCACGTCCATCGCGTGCTCGACGCGCCGGCTCAGCACGTCGTTGACGCGCCCGAGCCGCGCGTTCTCGCGACGGAGCGCTGCGAGCTGCTGCTCCAGCCTGTCGCGGTCCTCGCTCACGCCTTGCTCCGCGCGCCGATGGCGATGCCGGTCAACGTCTGGTTGATGTGGATGCCGTGGAACTGCTCGCCATAGGTCGAGAAGCCGACGGCGCGCGCCCGTTCGAGCGTGGCCGACACGGCGTCGACCGTGCCGCGCCGCTCGCACTCGAGGCGACGCAGGATGCAGTCGAAGACGATCGTCGCCTGCACCCCGCCGAGTGCTCGATCGAGTTGCTGCAGCCGCTGGGCCAGGTCCTGCGTCAGTTCGCGGCCCTGCGCGTCGCGCAGCACCAGCCCTTCCTCGATGGCGCAGAAGAACGACAGCGAGCCGTCGGCGTTCTTGCGTTGGATCGAGCGCACGTACTCGCCGCCGCCGACGCGCACGAGCAGCGGGTGCGTCGCGAAGAACTCCGGACCGAGCCCGTCGAACGTCGTGCCGTGGATGCGCGCGAACTCCTCCGCTGCCGGCAGGCCGTCGATCTCGTACACGGTGCGCGTCGGACAGTGCGCCGCCGTCACCACCATGCGCCGCTCGCCGGCCGCGAAGTGCTGCGTCTTGAACACCTCGAACGGCAGCTCGGTCTGCACCAGCACCAGCACGCCGCCGTGGGGCAGCGCTTCCCCGCCGGCGAACACGTGCGTGGAGCCGAACACGAGGCCGTCGCCGGCCGAGCCGCCGGCGAGCGGGATGTCGCCGAGCACCGTCGCCGCCATGCTGGCCAGCGCCTCTTCGGCGAACGACAACCCGTCGACCAGCAGCAGCGCGAACGTGTTGGTCGCGGTCGGCGGTGCGCCCGCCGCAGCCAGCCGGCGCAGCAGCGACTGCACCTGCAGCTGCCCCTCGGCGATGCCGAGCGAACGCACGTCGCGGAACACGGTGTGCGCGACCCGGAACGACGACGACGACAGCGCCAGCGCCACGGCACCACCGCTGCGGTAGCCGCCGACGCCGATCTCGCCGGCGGTCGAGCACCCGACTGCGAGACTGGCGGGGAACCGTTCGCGCAGCAGGCGAGCGATGGTGGCGCGATCCACGGTCGGCGCCGCGAACGCGACCACCAGCGCGTGCGGCCCCGGGCCGAGCTGGTCGCGCAGTTGCTCGACGAGGGTCTCGGGATCGGCCCCGACGGCGTTGGCGCGCACGCAATCGCTGTTGGTGAGTGTCGAAACCAAGGGAGCCTCCCGATGAACTCGTCCGACATCGGCCGCCAGCCGCGGCGGCATCCATGGGGAGAGTGCGGTGTTGGCGCACGAGGCCGGCCGCGCCATGGCATGGGAGGTCGCGGGCGCGACGCGGCGCAACTTCCGCTCGACGGCGCGTGCGAACAGGGCCCGACTTCGCCGGACCATCCCCAGGCGCGAGGCCGCAGGACAGGGCGCAGCGCCCGCCCTGGGCTCGCACGAGTGGAAGTCGGCAACGAAGTCCACGAGCCGTCGATGCCCCGGATGGCAGCAGGCGCTGCCGTTTCGAACCCACCACGAGCAGGTCGGATGCCAACGTCGGTTCGTCCGCTCATGGCACCGGCCCGAGGAGATCACCATGACCAGCATGCAGTTCGGCACGACCAGCACCGTCACCTTCTGGACGCCGACCCCGACTCCAGCACCGAAGCCCACCCCGACGCCTGCACCGACGGCCGCACCGAAGGCCGGTGCGCCCTATTCCGCCCCGGCGATCGATCCTGCCACCGCGAAGGCCCTGACCGAAGCCGGGGACTGGACCGGCCGCTTGCTCGGCGGTTTCCAAGCGACGAGCGAGTCGTTCGCTGCGACGCTGGATCAGCAGGCGAGCATCCACTACCTGAGCGGCCGCAACGATGTGGGCGCCTTCGTCCGGCAGTGGAGCGACGAGGCGGCCTACTTCGGTGAGGCCGTCGGCCACTTCGGCAACGGCATCGGCCTGGCCGCGGACATCGCCGAACACGGCGTGGTCGAAGGAACGCTCCGTTCCGGCTTCGGCAACGTCGCCAGCAACGTGGGCGGCGCCGCGTTCGCCCTGGCCGTCGGCGCCAACCCGCTGGCCCGCGCCGCCGCGTTCGGTCTCGGCGCGATCGGCGGCGACGCCGTCGCCGACTTCTACGCCGACCGCTTCGACGAAGGCCTCGCTTCGGGCTCGCAGAACTACGCCGAGGCGATCGCCAACGGCGGGTCGGCCCAGGGCGCGTTCGTCGACAACGTGCGGGACAACAACAGCTGGCTGACCGCCGACATGCCGTGGTGGCAGCGACCGCTGCAGTTCACGGTCGACGGCGTGCGCACGTTCGGCAGCGACTTGGGGGTCGCCTACGAGGCCACCAGCGACTTCGTCGGCAGTTGGTTCGAAGACGAGGTACCGACCGCCGATGCGGCCGACTTCGGCTACGAGTCGAACGACTACGCGCCGACGGACTACGGCACCTACGGGTCGAACGACTACGGGTCGACGGACTACGGGTCGACGGACTACGGCACCTACGAGTCGACCGCGGGCAGTTCGAGCGACTGGTGAGGCCAGGGAGCCACCGCCGACAGGCGGTGAGCCGCGACATTTCCGCCCTTCCCTGCATCAGGTCGGCGGTCGCCAGGTCGTCGACCAGCGCGGCCTGCCGGTCGCGAACGCCAAGGTGCACCTGCGCGCCGTGCTCCGCCGCAGCGGCAGCTTCGTCAAGGAGCTGAACGGACGCTCGCGCGCCACCACCGACGCCGACGGCCGGTTCGTGCTGAGCGACTGCCCGCGCTCCGGCGCGCTGTGGACGATCGACGGCGAAGGGCTGGTCTGGACGAGCGCGAACGCTCCGACCGACGCCGGCCCGGTGCGACTGGTCGTCGCACGCCGGCTGAAGTTCCGGCTCGCCCCGACAAGCGGTGCGCACACCGCGGCGACCGCGTTCGAGATCCGCGACGCGGCCGGCAAGGTGCTGACGACCACCGAGCGGCGACCCGGCGTGCAGTCGATACACGATCGCGTGCGACTGCGCGACGCGGCGGTCTACGAGGTCGACGAGCGGGCGACTGTGCTGGTGCTGTTCGCAGGCGACCGCGAGCTCGGCAGCGTGCCGCTGCAGCTGCGCCAAGACGACGTCACCCACGTCGGCTTCTGACGCGAACTCGCGTGACACGTGTTGCCGCCAGGCCCCGCCCTGGGCACGCTTCCGACTCGCTCGAACACGACTTCCCATACCTGCATCGCTGCCTCCGGCGCTCTCTCTCGCCACCCTCGCCGTGCTCACCGGCTGCACCGGCTACGACTTCGGCAGAGCTCGCCGCCCCGACGGGTCCTACGATCTGGAGAAGCTGAAGGCGGACCTGCAGGCCTCGGGCCGGGTGTCGATGAGCGACGGCTCGTGGATCCCGCTGATCCACTTCGAGAGCACCTCGTTCGGACCGTCGAGCTCCGATGCGCCGAGCGGCTACACGCTCTCCAAGATGTCCGCCTACGGGCCGCTGTTCTTCATCGGCAGCCGCGACGAACAGTTCTTCGCCGAGGACGGCGCACACCTCGAGGACCGCGCGATCGACTGGGTCGGCTGGGGCACGCTCTGGTTCGACCGGGAAGAGCGGGTCGAGACCAAGCGCGGCGAGCGCATCAGCAGCGACTGGCGCCTCGGCCTGCTGATCGGCCAGCAGGGCGTGCGCTACACGAACGCTGCAGCGCCGCCGTCGCGGTGAAGCGAGCGGGGCGCACGATCGCTCCCCCGCTCAGCTGCCTTGGGCCATGACCGAGACGTTGAAGTACTTCGCGTCCGGGTGATGGCAGATGATCGCCGAGGTGCTCTGCTCGGGCACCAGCTGGAACTCCTCGCTGAGCGTGACGCCGATGCTCGACGCCTCGAGCAGCGGCAGCAGCTTCTGCTGGTCCTCGATGTTCGGGCACGCCGGGTAGCCGAACGAGTAGCGGCTGCCGTGGTACTTCTGCTTGAACAGGTCGTCGATGTCGACCGCGTCGTCGGCGGCGATGCCGATCTGCTGGCGCATGCGCTTGTGCCAGTACTCGGCCAGCGCCTCGGCGCCTTCGACCGAGATGCCGTGGAAGTGCAGGTACTCGTCGAAGCGGTTCTCGCGGAACAGGCGCTCGCTCTCGTGCGTGGCCACGGCGCCCATCGTCACCAGCGAGAAGCCGACGACGTCGAGTTCGCCGCTGTCCTTCTTGCGGAAGAAGTCGGCGAGGCACAAGCGGCGACCGGACGGCTGGCGCGGGAAGTCGAAGCGGCTGATCTCGGTGCGGCGGTCGCGCGGGTCGAGCACGATCAGCGAGTTGCGTTCGCTGTAGCACGGCCACCAGCCGTAGACGACGCGCGGCTCGAGCGTCTTCTCGGCCTTGACCCGCTTCGCCAGCTCGCGGAAGCGCGGCTCCACGGTCTCGGCGACGAACTTCGCGTAGTCCTCGTCGCTGCGCTTGCCCTGCTTGTATTGCCACTGCAGGCGGAACAGCGCCTTCTTGTTCACGTACTGGAGCACGGTGCCGAGGTCGAGCTCCTGCGGCGTCACCACCGAAGCACCCCAGAACGGCGGCGTCGGCACCACCGGTGCCGGCGCCACGCCGCTGTCGGCGTACTCGGCGAACGCGTGCTGCAGCAGCTGCTCCTTCTCGGCGCGCGTCATGCGGCGGTGGCTGGTCAGCCGCTTCTGCGGTTCGGCCTTCTGCGTGACGACCTTCGCCTTCGCGCGGCCGGTCAGCTCGTCCATGATGTGCAGGCCGGAGAACGCGTCGGCGCCGTAGTAGACCGGCCCGCTGGTGTAGGCGGCGCTCAGGTCGTTCTCGACGTAGTGGCGGTTCAGCGCCGCACCGCCGCAGATGACCGGCGTCTTGATGCCGCGCTGGCTCATCAGCTCGAGGTTCTCCTTCATCACGACGGTCGACTTCACCAGCAGACCGCTCATGCCGATCGCGTCGGCCTTGTGCTCCCTCGCCGCTTCGAGGATCTGCTCGACCGGCACCTTGATGCCGAGGTTGACGACGCGATAGCCGTTGTTGCTGACGACGATGTCGACGAGGTTCTTGCCGATGTCGTGCACGTCGCCGCGCACGGTGGCCAGCACCATCGTGCCCTTGGCCTCGCCCTCGACCTTCTCCATGTGCGGCTGCAGCAAGGCGACCGCCGCCTTCATGCACTCGGCGCTCTGCAGCACGAACGGCAGCTGCATCTCGCCGCTGCCGAACAGTTCGCCGACGACCTTCATGCCGTCGAGCAGGATGTCGTTGATGATCTGCAGCGGCGCGTACTTCTGCCGCGCCTCGTCGAGGTGCTTGCCGATGCCGTTCTTGTTGCCGTCGATGATGCGCTTCTTCAGACGCTCCTCGACCGGCAGCGCGTTCTCGTCGTTGCCGGAACCGGTGTCGACGCGCTTCTTGCCGGCGAAGCGGGCCAGGAACACGAACAGCGGGTCGTAGCCCTCGCGGCGCCGATCGTGGACCAGGTCGAGCGTGACCTGCTTGTCCTCGTCGTCGAGCTTGTGCAGCGGGATGATCTTGCTGGCGTGCACGATCGCCGCGTCGAGGCCGTACTTGCGGGCCTCGGCGAGGTAGACCGAGTTCAGGATCTGCCGCGGATACGGATCGAGTCCGAAGCTGATGTTCGACAGGCCGAGGATCGTGCGCACGCCGGGGATGTGCTGCTTGATCAGGCGGATGCCCTCGAGCGTCTGCACGCCGGCGTCGCGCGACGCTTCGTCGCCCGAGCCGATGGTGAACGTCAGCGGGTCGAAGATCAGGTCGCCCGGCTGCAGGCCGTGGCGATGGACGACGATGTCGTGGAGGCGCTTCGCCACCGCCAGCTTGCGCTCGGCGGTCTTGGCCATGCCCTCTTCGTCGATCGTCAGCGCGACGAACATGGCGCCGTATCGCTTGGCCAGCCGGCACAGCGCGTCGGCCTTCTCCTCGCCGTCCTCGAGGTTGATCGAGTTGATGATCGCGCGGCCCGGGATCACCTGCAGCGCCTTCTCGACGACGTCGATCTGGGTGCTGTCGACCATGATCGGCGCCGTCACCTGCTGCACCATCGGGTGCAGCAGCTTCAGCATGTCGCCGGCTTCGTCGCGGCCGACGAACGCGGTGCAGAGGTCGAGCACGTGCGAGCCTTCGTGCACCTGCTCCTTCGCCATCTGCAGCATGCCTTCGACGTCACCGGCGACCATCAGCTCCTTGAACTTCTTCGAGCCGTTGGCGTTGGTGCGCTCGCCGACGATCAGCGGGCCGCTGTCCTGGTCGAGCGGCACCGAGTGGAACAGCGAGGCCAGCTGCGGCTGGTAGTCCTTCGGGCGCTCGTTCGGCCGCAGGCCCTGCATCGCCGCCGCCATCGCCTGCACGTGCTCCGGCGTCGTACCGCAGCAGCCGCCGACCACGCCGACGCCGAACTCGGTGACGAAGCGCGCCTGGAAGCGCGCGAGCTCCGCCGGCGTCAGGTCGTAGACCGCCTTGCCGCCGACGTTGCGCGGCAGGCCGGCGTTCGGCATCACCATGATGGTGCGCGTCGTCGTCTTGCCGAGGTGGCGCACCGACTCCTGCATCAGGTCGGGGCCGGTGGCGCAGTTCAGGCCGATGACGTCGACCGGCATCGCTTCGAGCGTCGTGATCGCCGTGGCGATGTCGCTGCCGACCAGCATGGTGCCGGTGGTCTCGATCGTCACCGTGCAGAAGATCGGCACTTCGCGGCCGATCTCGGCCATCGCGTCGCGCGCCGCGTTGACGGCGATCTTGACCTGCAGGATGTCCTGGCACGTCTCGATGTTCAGGCAGTCGGCGCCGCCGGCGAGCAGACCCTTCGCGTAGATCTTGTAGCCCTCGAACATCTCGTGCGGCGAGACGTGGCCGAGCGTCACCAGCTTGGTGCCCGGGCCGATCGAACCGGCGACGAAGCGCGGGCGCTCCTTGGTCGAGAACTTGTCGGCCGCCTTGCGCGCGACCTCCGCTGCCATCTTGTTCAGCTCGAACGCGCGGTGGGCGATGTCGAACTCGGCCAGCACGTAGGGCAGGCCGCCGAACGAGTTGGTCTCGACCGCGTCGGCGCCGGCCGCGAAGTAGCGTTCGTGGATCGCCTGCACGACGTCCGGCCGGGTCTCGACCAGCAGCTCGTTGCAGCCTTCGAGGCCGCGGAAGTCGTCGAGCGTCAGGTTGGCCAGTTGCAACTGGGTGCCCATGCCGCCGTCGAAGACCAGCACGCGGTTCTTCAGCGTGCGCAGGATGGGGAACTGCTCGAGGCGGGCGCGTGGATCGAAACGGGTCATCGGACGAGATTCGGGGCGCGGAGCATAGCGTCGGCAACCGCGGCCCTGGCCATGCTTTCCCTTCGCCGCGAAACCTTCTCACGATGCGCGTTGGCATCGGCGCATCGGCAGCGCGCGATGGTCAGCGCGGTGGCAACGCGATGCGCAGCGGCGCACGCTCGCCGCCGTCGGCACCCTTCGTGGCGACCGCGTCGACGTCGACGATCGCCGAACGATGCCCCGGCGCGCCGACGTGGAGACGATGGCGACCCGGCCGCAAGCCGCGCAGGACGAACGTGCCCTCCCGGCTCCGTTCGTCGAAGTCGCCGAGCAGCACGGTCGCATCGAGTGGCTGCCCATCGGCGTCGACGACCGCCAACGCCAACTCCGCGTCCGGCAGTTCGAGGCGCCATGGACCAGAGCCCTGTAGCACGCTGCGGAACGGCACGCAGTCGGACCGTTCGACGACGAGCGCATCGCCCGCGCGCAGTTCGGCCCCGAACCAGCTGCCGTCGGGCTGCAACGGCCACCACGCGGGCTCGCCCGGCGCACCCCAGCCTTCGCGCACGAACCCGACCTTCGCGCCGGCCGGCGCGGCACCGCGGCCGTCGACGACCACGAGGCGCGCCGGACCGGCCACGGGCACCGACCCCAACTCGACATCCGCCGATCCGGGCTCGCCGATCCGCAGGTGACGACACCGCCATTCCTCGGTGTCGGCCGCGCGCACCGCGAGGCTGCACCAACCTGCGTCGCCGCGCACCAGTTCGAAGCGACCATCGGGACCGACTTCCAGCCCCTCGCCAGCCTCGCCACCGAAGTGAACGCGCCCCGCCCGCGGCTTGCCGTCGGCGCCGACCAGCACACCGCGCACGCGCGGCAGCGGCCGCCACTGCACACGCAGCGGCCCGTCGCCGCTCGCGCCGTCGGCGAACGGGAACTCCTGCTGCACGTCGCGCCCGCCCTCGTTCGCCTGCACGCGCACCACGAACGGGCCACGCGCGGGCACCCGCACCTCGCGCTCGACCTCTCGCGTCGACTCTTCGGTGCAGCCGGGAAACCACGCCGACAACAGGACCGCTCCG
>JBILEY010000534.1:0-3688 GCA_044351865.1 Planctomycetota bacterium
CCTGCCGCCGGGCGTCGAGCTCGAGACGTTCGACGGTTCGGCCTGGCTCGGCGTGGTGCCGTTCCGCATGGTCGACACGCGCTTCCGCTGGTTGCCGCGCATGCCGACGGCGCACACGTTCCCGGAGCTCAACCTGCGCAGCTACGTGCGCGTCGGCGGCCGCAGCGGCGTGTGGTTCTGGAGCCTGGATGCGACCAGCCGGCTCAGCGTCGAAGGCGCGCGGCTCGGCTTCGGATTGCCGTACCTGACCGCGCGCATGCAGTGCGAATGCGTCGGCGACGAGATCCGCTACCGCAGCGAACGCACCGACCGCCGCGGCCCGCCGGCCACGTTCGTCGGCAGCTGGCGGCCGGCGGGCCCGTTCGCGCCGGCGGCGGTGGGCACGCTCGAGCACTGGCTGTGCGAGCGCTACTGCCTGTTCGCGCGGCGGCGGGGCCGGCTCGTCGTCGGCGAGATCGCGCATCCGCCGTGGCGGCTGGCGAAGGCGGCGGTGCAGCTCGACGTGTGCGACATGGCGCGCCTCGTCGGCGTGGCGCTGGACGGGCCGCCGGCGTCGGCGCTGGCGGCGGCGCCCATCGAGGTCGTCGCCTGGTCGCCGCAGCGGGTCGGCGGCTCGTTCGCCGGGGATTCTTCCCGGTGACCGCGGTGGCGTGCGTCGCTAGGAGGCGATCGCCTGCCCGCCGTGACTGCCCATGAACTCGAAGACGATCGCGGTGGCCGCCGTGGCGGTCTGGCTCGCTGCCTGCATTCCGGCCCAGGGCCGCGCTGACAAGTCCGCAGCTGCCGAGTCGGCGAAGCGGCGCATCGACCCGTTCACGCAGGGGGAGGCGAAGGCGATGAAGGCGCTCGGCGTGGTCGGCTACGGCCCGTTCGCGTGGGCCGACGACCGCCGCACCGAGGACCTCGAGAAGGTGCTCGGCGAAGGCCGTCTGCGCTGGCTCGAGACGCCGCACTTCCTGATCGGGTGTTCCTTGCCGGCGACCGGTGTGCCCGAACAGCCCGAGGCGCGGAAGCTGCTGAACGCCGAGCTGCAGCGGCTGAACAAGCGCTGCGCCAAGATGCCCGATCGCGCCAGCAAGCTCGAGCCGTGGTTGCGCGTGCATCTCTACGCGCTGCGCGCCGAGGAGCTCTACGCGGAGATCGCGGTGCTCGTCGGCCACGACGCGGCCAGCGGCACGCACCTCGGCCAGCAGGCGAAGTTCCCGCTGCTGCTGTTCGAGAAGAAGTCCGATGCCGCGCGCTACCTCGAGCACTTCTGCGGCCGCAAGACGGTGGGGGCGATGGCGCCAGTCCACTACGCCAAGACCGGCCAGCAAGGGCTCGTGCTGTGCGCCGAAGCCGACGAGCCGCGCGACGAAGCGGCCGTTCACGTGCAGTTCCGCTACCTGCTGGTCGGGGCCCTGCTCGACGCGGCCGGATCGTTCCCGCATTGGCTGCAGACCGGCATCGCGCACCACTTCGAGCGCCAGGTGCCGTCGACGATGATGTTGGCGGCGCCGCGCGACGACGAGCACGTCGACCAGGCGACGCAGAACAAGTGGCTGGAGAAGCTGCAGGGGCGCGCCAGGCACGACGGCCTGCTGGCGCCGTTCCGCGACCTGGTCGGCAACTACGACCTCGGCTACTACGGGCACCTGCAGGCCTGGTCGATCGTGCAGTTCCTGTGGCAGGACACGACGAAGTTCCGCGCCCTGCTGCAGGAACTGAAGGAAGGCGGCTCGACGGAGCCGCAGCTCGCCGCGATCGAACGTGTCTACGGCCTGGACGCCGCTGCCCTCGACGTCGCGTGGCGCGACTGGCTGCGCCGCCAGCGCTGATGGGCCAGGTGGGGCGCGGCGACGCTCGCACCGAGCCCCTTGACCCCTCGCCCCCGCCGTGGGCAACTGTGCGTATGTCCAACTCGTCCCCCCTGCTCGCAGTCCTCGGCCTCGCGTCCCTCGCGATCGCCCAGTCGAACGCCGTGCCCGGCACCGACGTCAATCTCTACGACGTCAGCGCGTCGACGATCTACGGCCGCCGCGGCCCGGCCTACCCGAACGGCGAAGTCGGCATCGGCTTCGGCCACGCGTTCTGCAACGCCGGCACCGTGCACGTGCCGTGGCAGACGTCGCCGACGACGGCCGGTCCGATGACCGACATCCACTTCAAGATCGCGTTCCTGCTGGCGCGCGAGAGCAACGGGCGCATCGTCCAGGTGTCGACGCCGGGCAGCTTCGTCAAGCACTCGCGCGTCACCTACAACCTCGGCTCGAGCCAGTGCGGCACCTGCCAGTCGGGCCCGACGAGCACGTTCCGCATCGGCTGCTACGACGCCTACAGCACGGGCTTCAACGGCAACCGGTTCAACCTCGGGCCGCCGAACGAGATCGACCCGTGGACCGGCAGCTGGAACCCGGTCGGCAGCTACTTCGACCAGGGCGATCCCGCCGTGGTCGGCGCGGCGGCGAACGATGGCGTGCAGTCGCTGACCAGCACGCAGACCAACGCGTTCGATCCGGTGAAGAACCGCGTCGTCGTGCGCGAGAGCGACCTCGCCGCGGGCGGCCCGTTCTACGCCCAGGTGCAGCTGGTCTGCGAAGGCGAGCCGGTCGCCAACCGTGGCAACAACGTGATGTCGGAGCAGCTGACGTTCACGTGGAACGGCACCTCGTGGTCGACCAGCAACACGGGTGGCCCGGTGCAGGGTTCGGTGCTCAATCGCTGGACCGGTTCGACGCGCAACCTCGGCGGCAACGGCCTCGACGACGGGCGCTTCCTCGTCGCGGTCAAGGTCACCGGCCCGGTCGACGGCGTCTACCACTACGAGTACGCGGTGCACAACATCGACAACGCGCGCGGCGGCGCCTCGCTGCGCATCCCGCTGCCGGCGAGTGCGCTGCTGACCGGCGTCGGCTTCCGCGACAACGACAACAATGCGCTGACCGATTGGACGTGGTCGCGCAGCGGCAACGAGCTGGCCTTCCAGGCGACGGGCACCAACTCGCTCGACTGGAACAGCATCTACAACTTCTGGTTCGACACGACCGTCGCGCCGACCACGGGCACGGTGGTGCTCGACCAGGCGCGCGTCGGTCCTGGCGCGCTCTCGGTGTCGATCGCGAGCGACGTGCCGAACGGCGCGCTGTCGGCAACGGTGCAGTCGATGGGCCCGGGCTGCTTCGGCCTGGCCCTGGCGTCGACGCGCCCCGTGCTCGGCACCACGGCGCAGGTCACCACGTCGGGCATCCCGGCCGGCACGCCGGTCGGTGTGACGATCTTGACGGCCCAGCCGATTCTGGCGCCGATCGACCTGACGTTCCTCGGCATGCCGACCTGCTTCGCCTACGTGGTCGACGGCGTGAACGGCGTCTGGAGCAACCCGGTCGGCACCGCGCAGGTGCCGCTGGCCGTGCCGAACGCATCGACGCTGCTCGGCTTCGTCATCGGCGCGCAGTCGCTGTCGGTCAGCCCGCCGCTGACGCCGGCCGGGTTCATCGTCTCGAACGGCCTGCTGCTGGTCGTCGGCGCGCAGTGAGGTGACGCTGCGCGCGTCAGGAGCCGCTCGGCTGGCTCCGGCGCGCGCCGAGGCGCTGCACAGCCTTCACGAGCAGCAGCGCCAGCATGCCGATCACGACGCCGATCGCCGCGTCGAACAGCATGCCCAGCACGGCGCCGGCGAACCCCGGCGCCAGCGCTTCGAGCGCTTCCT
>JBILEY010000114.1:0-12792 GCA_044351865.1 Planctomycetota bacterium
CGGTGACCGCCGACATGGTGAAGGCCCGCCGCAGCAAGCACGCTGGCCGCACGACGCCGTGGACCGCGGCCGAGCTGGGGAAGTAGTCCTCGCCGCTGCCACGACCGCTCGCTCTGCTCCCGATCGTTCTCGCAACCTCGTCCGTCCTCCCGACCATGAAGAAGCAACGCGCCGCGATCGTCGGCCTCGGTTTCGGTGCCGAGTTCCTCCCGATCTACCAGAACCATCCCGATGCCGAGATGTACGCGATCTGCCAGCGCGACCAAAAGCGCCTGGACGCGGTCGGCAAGGCGTTCGGCGTCGGCAAGCGCTACACGCGCTACGAAGACCTGCTGCGCGACAAGGACGTCGACTTCGTCCACATCAACACGCCGATCCCCGACCACGCGCGCATGACGCTGATGGCGCTCGAGGCCGGCAAGCACGTCGCGTGCACGGTGCCGATGGCGACCAGCGTCGAGGACTGCCGCCGCATCGTCGAGGCGCAGGAGCGCACCAAGAAGAAGTACATGATGATGGAGACCGTCGTGTACTCGCGCGAGTTCCTGTTCCTGCAGGAGCTGCTGCAGAAGGGCGAACTCGGCAAGCTGCAGTTCCTGCAGGCGAGCCACCAGCAGGACATGGACGGCTGGCCGGGCTACTGGCCGGGGCTGCCGCCGATGTACTACGCGACGCACTGCGTCGGCCCGGTGCTCGGGCTGCCCAGGAAGGACGCCGAGTACGTGTCGTGCTTCGGCAGCGGCACGATCCGCAACGAGATGGTCGGCATCTATGGCTCGCCGTTCGCCGTCGAGACCGCGCACGTGAAGCTGCGCCACAGCGACCTGTCGGCGCGCATCGTGCGCTCCCTGTTCGACGTCGCGCGTCAGTACCGCGAGAGCATCGACGTCTACGGCACCAAGAAGGCGTTCGAGTGGCCGCTGGTCGAAGGCGAGAAGGCGGTGCTGCACACCGCCAAGCGCCCCGAGCACCAGATCCCGGAGCTCGTCGCGGTGCCCGACTACGCGCACATGCTGCCCGAGGGCATCCGCAAGTTCACGACGAAGGGCGTCTACGACCTCGGCGGCAACGAGCACCTGTCGTTCACGCAGGGCGGTGGCCACGGCGGCAGCCATCCGCATCTCGCCCACGAGTTCCTGCGCGCGTTGGTCGAGGATCGCGAGCCGTGGCCGAACGCGCGCCAGAGTGCGAACTGGACCTGCGTCGGCATCCTCGCGCACGAGTCGGCGATGCAGGGCGGTGTGCGCAAGGACCTGCCGAGCTGGACGCTGAGCGGCTGAGCCATGGTGAGCACGGCACTGCGTCTCGGCTTCTCGTTCCTCTACTTCGGGCCGCGGCTCGACGAAGCGCTGCACCGCTGGTTCCCGCGGCTCGTGCACCACGGCTACGCCGGCGCCGAGCTGCCGGTCGTCGGAGCCACTTCGGCGCAGCTGGCGGCGACGAAGAAGGCGCTGGCGGCGGCTGGCCTCGCCGCCACCGGCGTCGGCTTCGCCACCACCGACGCCGACCCGCTGTCGCCGGACGCGGCCGTGCGACGCAAGGCCGTCGACCACCTCGTGCAGCTCGCCGAGCACACCGCGGCGCTCGGCGGCGACGTGCTGGCGGGGCCGATCCACTCGGCCTACGGCCGCTTCTCCGAGCAGCCGCCGACCGCCGACGAGTTCCAGCGCTGCGCCGAAGTGCTGCGCGCCGCCGGTGAACGCGCCAAGCCGCTCGGTGTGCGGCTCGCGGTCGAACCGCTGAACCGCTTCGAGTGCTACTTCCTGAACACCGCCGCGGCCTGTGCGGCGCTGGTGCGCGCAGTCGGCCACCCGAACGTCGTCGGTGCGCTCGACACGCACCACGCGCACATCGAAGAGGGCGACGTCGCCGACGCGATCCGTTCCATGCGCGGTGCGCTCGGCCACGTGCAGCTGTCGGAGAACCACCGCGGCACGCCGGGCACCGGCCAGGTCGACTTCGCCCGCGTGCTGCAGTCACTGCGTGCGATCGACTACCGCGGCTGGCTCGTGGTCGAAGCGTTCTCGCGCCACGACCCGGCGTTCGGCAGCGCGCTGCGCATCTGGCGCGCGCTCGACCACGGCCCGGAGGACGTGCTCGCCGCCGGCTCGCGACTGGTGCCGCGCCCGAGCTGAGTGCTTGCGAACGGCCTCGCGGAGCGCAGCATCCGCGTGTGATCCACGCCAACCACGCCGGCTCGAGCTGGCCGCGACCGCCGGGCGTCGCCGCCGCGATGCAGCACGCACTCGTCGCCGAGCCGTCGCGCCACGGTGCGCTGTACGACGATGCCCACGCGGCGATCGCGCGCGCGTTCGGCGTCGACACGCCGGCGCGCCTCGTGCTGACCGGCTCCTGCACGCAGGCGCTGGCGATCGTGCTCGGCGACCTGCCGTGGACCGCCGGCGACGTCGTCGTCACTTCGAGCCTCGAGCACCACGCGCTGGTGCGGCCGGTGCAGAAGGTGGCGTGGGAACGCGGCGTCGAACACATCGCCGCGCCGCGCACCGCGACTGGCCCGATCGACCTCGACGTCGTCGCCGCGGCCTTGCGCACGGGCCGCGTTCGTCTCGTGGCTGCGACCGGCGCGTCGAACGTCACCGGCGAACTGCTGCCGATCGCCGAACTGGCGGCGCTGGCGCACGCGCACGGCGCGTTGTTCCTGCTCGACAGTGCGCAGGTCGCCGGCGTGCTGCCGTGCGACGTGCAGGCGCTCGGCGTCGACCTGCTGGTGTTCGCCGGGCACAAGGGCCTGCAGGGGCCGCTCGGCATCGGCGGCTTCTGGGCCGCGCCGCACGTCGCGTTTGCGTGTCCGGCGGCGAGCTGCGAACTGGCGCCGCGCGGCGCCGACGGCACCGTCGCGGCGAAGGTCGCGCGCGGCAGCTTCCCGGGCTTCTGCGACGTCGGCTCGGTCAACCTGCCGGCGGCGTGCGGCCTCGCGGCGGGCATCGCCTGGCTGGCGTTGCAGCCGGCGGATGTGCGACAGCTGCCGCTGGTGCTCGCTGCGCAACTGCGGGAATGGGTGCGCGCGCGCTGGCCCGACCTGCTGCTCGGTGGCGACGGCCCGCACAATGGCGCCACGTCGCTGCGCCTGCCGCCGTCGCTGCTGGCGCGCGCCGAGGCCCACTTCGCCGCGCGCGGCATCGTCGTGCGCGCTGGCCAGCACTGCGCGCCGATGGCGCTGGCGGCGCTCGGCGCCCCCGAAGGCTGCCTGCGCATCGGCTTCGGGCCGACGAACGGCGACGACGACGTCGAGGTGGTGTTCGCCGCACTCGCCGAGCTGCTGGCGTGACGGCCGCGGGGATCACTTCAGCAGCGACTCGAACCAGGCGATCACATCCCACGCCGGGTTGATCTTCCGCAGGATCGCGAGCGTCGGGATCAGCAGCAGCAGGATCATGCCGACGACGATGGCCTCGGACGTCAGGCGCGCGGCGAAGCGCACGCCGGGTTTGGCGCGCGCAGTCAGATCGCCGCTCGGCGTCGGTCGCGCGACCGGGCGCGGTGCCGCGTCGCGAACGCGCGATGCCGCCGGCGGCGACGATGCCGCGGTTGCCGACGAACGCTTCGCCGGCCCGAGCGCCGACATCAGCTCGTCGCGCACCGCCGCAGCGCTGGTCGGGCGGCCGGCGGGATCGTTGGCGAGCAGGCGCAGCGCGATCAGTTCGGCGATGGCTTTCGGCAGCGACGGATCGGCGCGCAGCAGCAGCACGGGAGCCGGAGCCGCCGGCGGCGGCGAGCCGGTCAGCGTCAGCCACGCGATGGCGCCGAGGCCGAACAGGTCGCTGCGTGCGTCGAGCGCCGCCAGCGCGCGTTGCTCGGGCGACGGCAGCGCATCGGGTTCGAGCGGCCGCGGCCGCGGCATCGCGCGCGGATCGGCGAGGCGTGCGCCGCCTTTGCGCGGCAGGAACACATTGCCCGGCTTCACGCCGCCGTGCACGCGGCCCTGTTGGTGCAGCGCGGCGAGGCCCTGCGCGACGTCGGCGAGCAGCGGCAGCAGCTCGCGCCAGGCCGGCGGCGAACGCTGCAGCCGCGCGGCCAGCGTCTCACCGTCGATCAGTTCCAACGTGGCGGCGCACTCGGTCGTCGTGTCGAGCACGTCGAACACGGGCACCAGCGCCGGATCGACGATCGCCGCCGCCGTGCGCACGTCGGCGAGGAACGCCGCGCGCGCCGCTGCGTCCGGCGGGGCGCTGGCGGGGCGGTTCAGGACCTTCAGCGCGACCTTGCGCTGCAGCTGCGTCTGCGCGGCGCGGTAGACGATGCTGCGGTCGCTGCGGCCGAGCACGGTCTCGACGACGAAGCCGGCGAGCTCGGCGCCGGGCGGCAGTTCGTGCCACGCGACCGGGGTGGTGGCCGCGGGCGCTGGTGCCGGCGCCGTGGCAGCCGCTGGTTCGGCCGCGGCCGCCTCGCCTTCGACGTCCGCTTCGTCCTCGCCTTCGTCGGGCTTCGCGGCGGCGTCGGCTGCGGCCAGTTCGGCGTCGTCGATCGTGCCGAGCGCTTCGAAGCGCACGAACGTGCGGCCAAGGTGGAACCCGTCGCCGACCTTCAGCCGGAACGACTCGTTGCGCTCGCCGCGGAACACGAGGCCGTGCGCCGAGCCGAGGTCGTTGACCAGCAGGTCGCCGCCGAAGTAGGTCAGGCAGCAGTGCTCGCGCGAGACCTTCGGATCGCGCAGGCGCAGACCGCAGCGGCGGGAACGGCCGAGGGTCAGCGGGCGCGCGGCCAGCACGACGAACGCGTGCGTGTGGCCTTCGGTGGTGGCGGTGAGTCGGGCGAGCTCCATCAGTCGCGCGAGCCTAGCACCCGCGGCACTCGCCTGCTCGATCGCAGCCGCGTCGTTGTGGTCCACTCGCGCGCGGCTAGTCTGCGTTCGATGTTCGCGAAGCTGACGATCCGACGCCCCGGTGGCACGCAGGAGCTGCAGCTGCCGGCCGGTCGTGAGGTCGTGGTCGGCCGCGGCGCCGATTGCGACGTGGTCGTCGACGAAACGTCGGTGTCGCGGCGCCACTGCCGCCTGGTGCTGCGCGACGGTCGCCTGCACCTCGAGGACCTCGGTTCGGCTCACGGCCTCCAGCACCGCGGCAAGCGCGTGTCCCGATGCGAACTCGGGGTCGGCGACGTGGTCGGCATCGGATCCGCCGAGCTGCGTTTCGACCAGGTGCGCATCGGCGGCGGCGACCAGCCATCGCCTGCGAGCCCCGCGGCGGCGCCGCCGGTCGGCTCCGCTGCCGACGGCGATCCGTCCTCGCAGCTGGCAGAGGACTCCGAGCCGGCGGTGGCCGTGGTCGAAGGCCCCGACCCTCTGCTCGGCCAGGTGCTCGGCAACTACCGCATCACCGGCCTGCTCGGCGCCGGTGGTTCGGCGACCGTCTACCGCGCCGAACAGGTGCAGCTCGCGCGCGAAGTGGCGCTGAAGGTGCTGCGGCAACCGAGCGATGGCGCGAAGCCAGAGGCGCTCGAAGCGTTCCTGCGCGAAGCGCGCGCGGCCGCGGCGCTCGCCGATCCGCGCCTCGTGCAGGTGTTCGACTTCGGCCAGGACCGCGGCCACCACTTCCTGTCGATGGAGTGGGTGCGCGGCGGCAGCCTGGCGCGGCGTGTGCGCACCAGCGGTCCGGTGGCGTGGAGCGAGTTGCTGCCGATCCTGCGCGACGTCGTCGGCGCGCTGCAGCTGGCGCACCAGGCCGGGCTCGTGCACCGCGACGTCAAGCCGGCGAACGTGCTGCTGCTCGGCGACGGCCGCGCCAAGCTCGCCGATCTGGGCCTCGTGCGCAGCATCGGCGGTGCGGGCGATCGCGCCGGCACGGCGGCGTTCATGGCGCCGGAGCAGTTGCGCGCAGCACCGGTCGACGGCCGCGCCGACTTCTACGCGCTCGGCTGCACGGCGTATGCGGCGCTGACCGGCAAGCCGCCGTTCGTCGGCACGGTGAAGGAGATCGTGCGGCAGAAGCTGCAGGACGAGCCGGCGCCGTTCGCCCCGGCGCTGCGCGTGCCGGCGGCGGTCGATCGCCTGATCCAGAAGCGTCTGCTCGCGCGCGATCCCGACGAACGGCCACAGGACGCCGCCGAACTGCTGGACGAACTCGATGCGCTCGATCGACCGACGCGCGGTGGCAGCGGTGGCGGGGCGCGGCGACCGATCGTGCGCGCGCGGGCGAAGGGCACGTCGACCAGCCTCGTGGTGTTCGTGTTCGGCTTGCTGGTGATCGGCGTGATCCTGGTGATCGCCATGAAGCTGAAGAACCAGCAGGGCTAGAGCGCTGGCACCGGCGACGCCTGCGCAGCGTTCAGCTCGAGCGCGCCTTCGTCGCCCGATCGCGGCGCAGCACGACGACGCGGTTGGTGTTGGTGCCGCGCTTGTTGTTGTCGATGCCCCAGCAGTTCGCCGTCTTGGTGAACTCCTGGCTGTGGATCATCACCGCCAGCGGTGTGAAGCCGGCGGCGGCGGCGATCGGCAGCACGGCCTCCTCGAGGCGCACCTTGCCGCCCTTGACCTCGCCGACCTCGAATGCGACGTGGCCGCCGGCGCGCACGACGCGGTGCAATTCGGTGAACACCGGCGCCATCGCCTGCTGCCACGCCGGCACCGTGCGCGCCATCGTCATCGGCACCGTCGTCGGGTCGATGCCGCAGAACCAGCAGCGCAGCCAGTTGTCGTCGGCGTACTGCACGACGTCGAGGAACGGCGGCGACGTCACCACCAGCGTCACCGAGCCGCCGCCGAGCGTCACCAGCGACGATGCCTGGCCGCACGACAGGGGGCTGTTGCCGGCGTCGGCGGCCGGATCGTGCGACCACAGCGACGCGCAGTCGGCGAGCAGTGCCTTCGACTTCTTCTTCAGGATCGTGCGCACGCAACGCCGCGGCGGCGTCTGCCCACGCTTCGCGTTGATCTTGCGTTGCGCGTCGGCCGAGACCGCCTGGTTCGGCGGCATGGTGTAGACCGAGAAGAAGCCGCTCGAGTGACCGGTCAGGCGGTTGACCGCGACCATGCGGATCCAGTCGAGCACGGGATCGAGCGGGCCACGTTCGCCGGCGCGCAGCAGCTGCTGCCGCAGGCCCATCAGTTCGCGCAGGGTGTCCGGGTGGAAGAACACCAGCAGGTCGTCGGCGAGCGGCCCGTCGTAGTGCAGGTCGAGCTCGTCGACGCGCGCCAGCACCGCCGCCAGCGACGGCGGCACGAGGCGCGGCCGCACCAGCATCGTCGCCAGCGGATTGACGTCGTTGCCGCCGCCGCGCCGCCCGCGCAGCACCGCTTCGAGCGGCGTCGTGCCGCGGCCCATGAACGGGTCGAACACCAGTTCGCCCGGCTTGCTCAGGCGGGTGACGAAGAACGCCGGCAGCGACGGCTTGAAGCACGCGCGGTAGCTGACTTCGTGCAGGCTGTGCCCTTCGCGCTGCGCCGCGGTCCAGAACTCGTTGGTGAACGTCGGCACGCGCAGCTCGCCGACCTGCAGTTCGCCGACCAGCGTCTTGGTGCCGAACGCGGCGAAGTCGCGCAGCTCGGCGAGCAGGTCGTGGGTCGGCGTGGCGGCGGGCACGTGCGCATGGGAGCGCCGCCGGGCGGTCGCGGCAACGTTCGCGGCGCGGCTGCGATGGCGATCTTCACGCAGCGCTGGCGGCATCTGCACCGGCCGCGGCGTCGATCGTCCCCAATGAACTTGCCGCCGTCCGTGCTCCGCTCGATTCCCTGCCTGCTGGCCTCGGCCGTGCTGGCGCAAACGCCGGCACCCGTTGCCCCGGCCACGCCTGCGGCACCGACCGCGAAGGCGCTGCAGGCGGAGTTCCAGGCGCTGGCGAAGGCGGTGTTCCCGAGCGTCGTGACCGTGCGCAGCTTCGTGCGGCTGCCGGCGGCCGCGAACGGACCGGCGGCGCCCGCTGGCGCCACGGCGCCCGCGGCGACGACCACGGCGAACGGCACCGCCGACCCGGCCCCGGCGAACGGCTGGGTGGTGCCGCCCGACGACCGCGACTACCCCGGCTTCCGGCTGCATCGCAGCGGCTCGGGCTTCCTGGTCGCCGAGGGAGGCGAGGCGATGACGACGCTGCACGCGCTGCGGCGCGACGACGGCACGCTGGCCGATCTGGTCGAGATCGAAGCGGCCGACGGCCAGCGCGCGATCGTCGACGTGCTCGGCATCGAACCGACGCTGCAGCTCGCGGTGGTGCGCGCCGCGGTCTGGCAGAGCCACACGCCGCCGCCGCTGCCGGTGCTGGCGTTCGGCGACAGCGATGCGACCGACGTCGGGCAGTTCCTGCTCGGCTGCGGCGACCCGATCGGCCCCGAGCGCTTCTTCGCGTTCGGTCTGCTGGTCGCGAAGCCGTCGCGCGACTGCTACCAGGAGCTGATGAGCGCCACCTACATGCAGGCGACGATGCCGGTGCCCGATGGTGCGGTCGGTGGGCCGCTGGTCGATCTCGACGGCCGCGTCGTCGGCATCCTCAGCAAGCTCGACGGCAGCGGTCCCGGCAGTGCGTGGGCGCTGCCGAGCAAGTTGCTGGTCGGCTTGCACGAGTCGATCCGCGCTGCCGGCACGCAGCGTTCGCCGTGGCTCGGCTGGTCGGTGATGAGTCGCACCGAGATCGCGGCGGTGCGCGGCCTGAAGGAGTTCAAGGCCATGGCGAAGCCGCCGCACGGCATCCTGATCGAGAACGTGTTCACGCCGAGCCCGGCGGCGACCGCCGGCGTGCGCCCCGGCGACTTCCTGACGCACTTCGCCGGCGTCGAGATCCACGGGCCCGTCGACTTCCAGCGGCAGCTCTACCTGAACGGTGTTGGCCGCACGGTGACGGTGACGATGTGGCGCGAAGGCACGTCGAAGACGCTGGAGCTGCCGATCGAAGCGCGTCCCGCGGCGGCCGTGCCGCGCTGAGCCGGCCTACAGCGAACGCAGGAACGCCAGCAGCTCGGCGCGCTGCGCGGCCTTCGCCGTGCGGAAGCGTTCGCGCGATGCCTGCGCCTCGCCGCCGTGCCACAGGATCGCTTCGGCGAAGCCACGCGCGCGGCCGTCGTGCAGCAGCCGATCGTGGCCGTTGACGGTCGGCACGAGGCCGAGGCCCCACAGCGGCGCCGTGCGCCATTCGCCCGGCCGCGCGTCGCCGTCGCGCTTGCCGTCGGCGAGCCCTTCGCCGAGATCGTGCAGCAGCAGGTCGGTGTAGGGATGGATCGTCTGGCCGGCGAACGCCGGGTGGAACGCGTTCGCGCCGGTGACGAACGTCTCGCGATGGCACGCCGCACAGCCGAACGCGTGGAAGTGCGCGCGCCCGGCGATCACGTCGGCGCGGTCGGCGTCGCGCTGCGCCGGCACCGCCAGCGTGCGTGCGTAGAAGACGACGCGCCCGAGCTTCGCCGCGTCGATCTCGGGTTCGCCGCCGTTCGGCGCCGTCACGCGCGCGCGCTGCGCGTCCGGCATCGGCTCGTGCGGATGGTCGGGCGAGGTGATGCCCATGTCGTGCACGAAGGCGCCCGCGGTCTGCGCGTGCACGTCCGGCTGTGTCGCCTTCCAGCCGCAGCGGCCGATCGGCCCGTCGGCACCGCCGAGGCGATGCACGCGGCCCGAGATGCCGTCGCCGTCGCGGTCGTCGGGATCGGCGAGCGCCAGCAGGTCGGCTTCCGGGATCGCTTCCAGCAGGCCGAGCCCGAGCAGGTGCGGCGCCGTGCGACCACCGAGCACGACGTCGTCGCCGAGCGCGCCGTCGGCCGGCGCCTGCAGCGCGTAGCGCGGCGCGCGCAGCACGAAGCGTTCGCCGTCGGCGTACTGCCCTTCGTGCTCGGTCCACTGCACGTCGACGCGCAGCTCGGGCTGCACGCCGGCGATGGCGTCGTCCTGGATCTGGCCGCCGTAGCGCGGATGGTCGGCGTCGGGCGCATCGGGTTGGCGCACGCCGATGCGCACCAGCAGGCCGTGGCGCTCGTCGTTGCCCGGCTCCGGCGGCCGGCTGCGGCCGTCGCGCAGGTGGCAGCTGCTGCACGAACGCGCGTTGAACAGCGGCCCGAGGCCGTCGAGGCCTTCGGCGCTGGCCGGGGCGGCGACCCAGTTGGCGCGGAACAAGGCGTTGCCGACGGCGAACGCACGGCGCTCGCTCGCCCGCAGCAGCGGCGACGGGAAGCCGAACGCGTCGCGGCTGGCATCGGCGACGGTGCCGCCGCCGCCAAGGCGCTGGGTGGGTGGGCTGTCGGAAGATTGCGCACGCACGCTCGTCGCCGACAGGGCGGCGAGCACCAGCGTGCCCATCAGGGTGCGTTCGAGACGGCGCATGTCAGTGGCCGGGGCGCATGGGCAGTTCGTAGCCGAGCACGCGGCCGGCGATGGCGATCGCCTCGGCCTGCTGCTCGAGGGCCTCCATCGCGGCGCGGATGGCGACGCGGCCCTTGGCGTCGTCCTTGCCAAGGAACGCCTGGTCGAACGGCTGCGGGATCGCCGCCAGCGCCTTGCTCGTCGCGGCGATCGCCGTGGCGAGGTGGTCGGCCGCGTCGGCGTCACGCGAACGCAGCAGGCGCATCGGCGTCGGCGCGTCGGGCGCCAGCTCGGTGCCGAGCACCGCGACGATGCCGCGCTGGTTCGCTTGCAGGTCGTGCCAGGTGGTGTCGCTGAAGCAGCTGTGTTCCTGCTCCTGGTCCTTGGTCTCGTAGGCGACGGCGAGCCGTTCGCCGCACAGCTCGAACGCGCTCAACACCGCGGTGCCGGTCAGCAGCCGCCGCACGCCGGCGTTCGCATCGGCGACGAACGCGCGCCGCGCCGGGGCGTCGGGGGCCCAGGCGAGGTGCAAGGTGCGCAGGTGTTCGGCGACGCGCGCGGTGCACAGGCGGAGGTAGCGCCCGCGGCGATCGGCGTGCGGCGCTTCCCCGACGACGAAGTCGCGGAACGAACGCTCGCCCGGCCCGGTCGCGGAGGTGTCCTGGCCCCACAGCAGGAACTCGATCGTGTGCCAACCGACGCTGACGTTGGTCTCGCTGCCGCGCTCGTTGGCGACCTCGAGCACGTCGATGGCGAGCACCGGGAACTGCTTCGTGTCGTGCACGATGCCGGCGTCGGGGCGACCGATGACGTGGTCGACGTAGGCTTCGTCGACCGGCCACGCGTTCAGCAAGGGTTCGAGTTCTTCGATCGGTCCGGCCTGGAAGCGCAGCGCTTCGCTCTCGCCGTAGACGACGCGCGCGCGGCACCACGCGGTGCGCGCGGCCTGTAGCGTCTCGTCACCGGGTTTCGCCAGCAGTGCGTCGACGGCCTGCAGCAGCAGGGCCGCCTGTTCGGCGCAGCGCCCGTAGAGCGCGTGGCAGTGTCCGGCATGGCGGGCGACGACGAGCTCGCGCAGGCGGGCCGCGTCGTCGGCGGGAGCCTGCGCAGCGAGCGCAGGCACGAAGGCGGCGAGCAGCACCGCCGGCAGGACCTTCATCATGACGTTCCTTCGCCGCCCCGCGCGCATGCGGCGCGCGAGGCGGTCACGGCCTCGCGGCCGCTCACAGACCGACGGTCAGCTCCAGCGCGTTGCTGCCGATGATGCCGGCGGGGTTCGCGCTCGCCTGCAGCGACAGGGCCTGCAGGTAGAGCTTCAGGCCGACCACGGTGTGCGACGCCGGCACCACGACCGAGTACTCGGCGCGGCCCGGGATCGTCGGCACGCACGGATCGCCGGCGCTGACCGCGGCGTCGTGGTAGAGGAAGCAGCCCGGCAGGCCGATCGGGGCCAGCGACAGCGGCAGCGGCGAGCCGCCGATCATCTGGTCCGACAGACCGACCAGCATCGCCGCCGGCGCGCCGAGCGGGATGTTGGCGACCGTGCTCGTCTGCGTCGAGCCGACGACCGGCCGCGAGCCGGCGTTCGCCAGCAGCGACAGGCCCGGGATGCCGCAGCGGATGCCGAACGCGCGGGTGCCGGCGTTCAGGGCGACGCGGACCAGCAGCAGCTGGCCACCTTCGACCGACGTCGGCGTGGCGACGGCGGCGTTGCTGTTGTGGTCCTGCGCGTCGATCAGCAGCACCGTCTCGTCGGCGGCGTGCGGGAACATGTCGCTGACGTCGATGACGCCCGAGATCTCCTTGTCGTTCGTGTAGGGGGCGACGGCGCCCGGCGTGCCGCCGTTGACCGCGAGCTCGCCCCAGCGCTGCGAGTCGAACTTCAGCAGCTGCACGAGCGTGTCGGTCGCCGGGTCGTAGGCCCAGGTCTTGCCGAGGTAGGTCGAGTTGCCCGGATCCTCCGTCAGATAGACCATGCCGTCGGCGGCGACGCACATGTTGTCGAGCATGTTCACCTTCTGCCCGTTCTTGCTGCCGTCGATCACCAGCGTGACCTCGCCGCCGAGCGTCGGGTTGGTGATGTCGTCGAAGCGCAGGCGCCACAGGCGCGACATGCCGCGCTGGTTCGCCGGGCCGGACGCACCGACCGTCTGGTTCTCACCGGTGTTGGTGCTGGTGTCGAGGCGATCGGTCGTGACGAAGTAGAAGTCGCGCGGGTTGGTCGGGTCCCAGGCGCCGTCCTCAGGGCGCGAGAACTGGGTGCCGTCCGCGGTCGCCGAGAAGGGCACGAGGTTGAAGCGCGTGCCGCTGGTGATGTTGGTCGCGCGGGTCGTCGAGCTGACGATCTCGACCGGGTTGCCGACGACGCTGACGAAGTGGTTGATGCCGTTCTTCAGGCCGGCGCGCTCGACGTCGTTGCCGGTGTTCGTTTTCGTGCCGACGTAGACCGTCACGCGGTTGTTCATCACGCCGGTGCCGCCGTCGTTGGTGCCGGCGACGATCGTCAGGTTCTGCGCGAACGGACTGGCCAGCGCGTTCTCCCACGAGCCCCAGACGC
>JBILEY010000535.1:0-3645 GCA_044351865.1 Planctomycetota bacterium
TGCCGGTGGGATCGCCCGACACGTCAGGGTCCTCGTAGCTGCCGATCGCGGTCTGGCCGATCGTGAACGGCGTGCCCACCGTCTGGTTGGCGTTGATCACGCACCCGGTCAAGCTCGCCAGGTCGAGCGTTGTGCCGCGCCGTTCGAACACGACGAGCGAACGCGCGATGCCGGTGTGGTAGGCGACGCGCGGCTTCTGGTTCAGCTGGTTCAAGCCGCTGGCGATCGTCTGCAGCGCGCCGAGGCCGCCGACCGGACTCCACGTGCGGCGCACCACGTCGATCTGCGAGTTGCTGACCACGCGTTCCCAGACGAACTGCCAGCGCTGTGCCGCACCTTCGTAGGCGACGTGCGGCAGGCGATCGACGGTGGCGCCGACCGCCGGCGACACGGTGCTGCCGACGAACGGATCGAGCACCAGCGGCAGTGCCGCATGGTCGACGAACTGCGCCGGCAGCGACAGTTCGACGAACTCGCCGTCGAGGCGCAGAGCACCCGTGGTGCGCGCGCCGTTGGCGTCGATGCCGACGACGCCGCCCATGTGCACGAGGCGCTCGCCATCGCGCACGAAGTCGAGGCCGCCGTCGCTGGCCGGCACGGCGAGGTCGCCGAGGCCGTCGAGGCGGCAGCGCACGACCAGGTCGCCGCGGCCGGGCAACGCCGTGAACACGAACGACTGCTCGACGCCGCGGTCGTGCAGCGTGAAGCGTTCGGTGATCGACGGCGAGCGTTCGTAGATGGCGACGTCGTCGTCGGCGTTCGGCGCGTCGACCGTGTCGCAGGGAAGCGCCGTCGAACCGCGGCGGATCGCCGCCAGCTGCAGCTGCAGCGGCGCGCACGCGGTGCGTTCGCCGAGCACCGGCACGAAGTGCATGCCGTTGTGGTCGAAGCGCACGACGTAGTCGCTGCCGGTGCCGAGCAGGCCGTCGGCCGTGGCCTGCAGGCCGTGGCCGCGGGCCAGTGTCGCCAGCGATGGCGCGTCGGTGGGCGCTTGCGCGCCGAGGAAGCCGACGAACGACCCGAGAGCCGGCGCCAGCAGGAGCGAGAAGAAGCGGGAGGAGTTCATGGCAGGGCTCACTGGATGGTCACTTGCTGGGCGTTGGAGAGGTCGAACAGGAACGTCGAGCAGCCGGGCGTGGCGGTGTCGGCGACCAGCCATTGCTGGTAGTAGGAGCGGCCGACGAGCGGCAGCGACGCCGGGATCGGCGTGGTCACCGTGAGGTGGCCCTGCGCGTTCGGCGTCAGCGGGCCGAACACGAACGCGTTCCATAGGTCGGGCACGAGCACACAGCTGCCGCAGCCGTAGGCGTCGTTGCGGGCGGTGCTCAGCAGCAGCCAGCCGGTGGCGCTGGCTGCGACGTTGCGCAGCATGGCGCGGTGGCCGGTGCTGCCGATGGCGGCGCATTCCTCGGTGACGACGCCGGTCAGGTTGCCGCAGCCGCCGGGGATCGACGTCACGATGCCGTCCTCGGGCTGCCAGCGGCGCGCACCGATGCTGCTGGTGGTGCCGTTGTCGACGTTCCAGACGAGCAGGGCGTCGCGACGATTGGCCGAGGTCTCGTTGCCGCTCGCCTGGGAGGCGATCGCCGACGACAGGCCGCCGGTGGCCGACGCGACGATGCTGACCGGTTCGCACTCGGTGCAGCTGCCGAGCGTGAACGTGCGCATGCGCACTTCGCTGGTCGTCGCGGGGGCGACCCAGGCGACGACGACGTTGCGGTCGATCAGCGCGACCGACGGGCGGCCTTCTTCGAAGTTGACCGTGGTGGCGACGCCGCCGGTGGCGAGCTGTTGCAGCGCGTTCGCGGCGACGTTCCACTCGTAGGTGGCGACGTGCACGTCGTTGGTCACCGACGTGTTCGACTCCCACTGCATCCACGTGACGGCCCAGTTGTCGCCATCGCCGTCGATGGCGAAGTCGGAGACGCCGAACGTCGCCGGCATCGTCAGGGCACTGCCGATCGCCGAGCTGCCGGCGTAGGTGCGCAAGGCCACCGCGCCCGTGGAGCCCGACTGCACGCCGACCACGCGCCGGTTGTCGCTGCCGCCGCTCTTCGGCAGGCGGACCTGGCTCGCGCCGCTGCCGCCGCTGATCGGCGCCTGGCCCGACGCGGTCACGGCCAGGTTGGTGGCCACGTTCAGCGTGATGGTGGTGGCGACGGTGCCGAACAGGTAGGCGGCGAACACACTGCCATTGCTCTCGGTGGCGTCGCCGGAAAGTTCGAGGCCGCTCTCGTTCGACGGGGTCGAGGTGATGGCGACCGCAGGGGCCTGCAGCGTCGCGTTCAGCGCGCGCACGAAGACGTCGGTGTGGTTCGGCAGCGGCGGCGTCGCCACCGTCTCCTGCCAGCCGACGACGAAGCAGTTGCGCACGCTGCAGTTGGCGACGCGCGCCCGCAGCGAGTTCTGGCCGCTGCGGATCACCACCGACGAACCGCTGAGCTCGCTCGGCGTCGTCGTCACGTCGAACACGAACTGGCCGTAGACGTCGGCGGTATTCGCCGACAGGCGGCGCCACCAGGCGACCAGGTAGCGGTTGGTGCCGGCGTCGTAGGCGACCTGCGGATCGAGGTTGCGGCCCGTGCTCGACACCGTGAACACCGGCGCCAGGAACGGATCGAGCACCAGCGGCAGCGCCGCGCGTTCGACGAACGCCTCCGGCAGGCGCAGCAGCAGCGAGCTGCCTTGCCACTGCAGGGTGCCGCGCACGGTGTCGCCGTTCGCGTCGATGCCGAGCACGCCGGCGATGCGCACGCCGCCGAGTTCGTTCTGCAGCACGACGGCGTCGTCACCCTGCTGCGTGGCCGCCAGCTGGCTCGCCACCTGCACCGCGACGACGAGATCGCCGCGACCGGCCGGCCGTTCGTGGAACACGAACGCCTGCTTGATGCCGTCGTTCTTCACCACGTAGGTCGTGTCGACCTTGCCGTGCGCGAACGTCACCTGCTGGCCGCGATGGCTCGGCGCCACCTGCGCGAGCGGAAGGTCGGCGGTGCCGCGGCCGTAGGCGACGCCGCGCAGCTGCACCGGCTGTTCGGTCGGCGCTTGTTCGCCGAGTGCGGGCACGAACTGCACGCCGTCGCGGTCGAAGCGTGCGCGGTAGCCGGCACCGGCACCGGTGAGCACGCCGTCGACGACGTTCAATGCGGCGAACTGCGTCGCGACGTCTTCGAACCGCGGCGCGGTCCGGTTCGGTTCAGCGGGGGCCTGCTGCGCGAGCAGGGGCGCGTGCAGCAGCAGCGGCACGGCCAGGGAAAGAGCCAGTTTGGCGGGTTGCATCATGGCGGAACGGCGGAATGGGCAGCGCCGGAGTCGGCGCACGCCCCATCCACACGGTTCCGGTCGGCGACGGCCGATCGTTCCCCACGATTTCCCCGCGCGCCCTGCTGGCCGGCGCCACCCGCCGATGCCAGCGGCCGCGCCCGCTCACGGCCTCACTTCGCGGCCGGCTTCTGGATGGCGACGCCGCTGGCCATGAAGTGGAACAGCTTGCGACCCTCGGTGACCTTCTTGGCTTCTTCGGTCTTGCCGGCGTCCTCGAGGTAGTGCCGGGTCTGCTCGACGGTCTCCTGCTTCATCGCCATGGTGCCCTCGACGATGGCGGTGCGGCCGCTGGCGTCCTTGGGCATGAAGAAGGCGTAGTCC
>JBILEY010000331.1:0-6097 GCA_044351865.1 Planctomycetota bacterium
TGCTGTCGGATGTCGCCGTACCGGGAACGACCCTCATGCGAACGATGGCTGCTCTCGCTGTCTTCCTGTTGCTGCTCGCTGGTTGCATGGCGCCGAAGACCGGCGAACTGTCGCGGCCCGAGCCTCGAGTCGGCGAACGGAAGAGCGACGTGCTTCAGTCGGAGCACGCGCCGCTCGCCCGGACCGCTCCGGCGCCCGATGCCGCCGCTTCGTCCGATCTGCCGTGGCTGATGCAGCGGCCGTTCGCGTGGGACCCGATGCCGCGATGGTGCGCCAGCGTGCGCGAGGAGGTCCGCCGGTATCGGGCTCACCGTCTGATCGACTTCGGCACTGCAGCGGAGCGTGCCGACGCTGCCGAAGCGTTGCGCGCTGCTGCCGCCGCGTCGGGTCCATCAATCGGTCGCGTCACTGCGGTGGTGGGATCGCGCGTCGCCATCCAGTTCGAGTCGAACGCGGCGGCTCGCTCGATGTCCGGACTCGGCAGCTTCTACGATCCCGACGGCTACAAAGGCGAAGTAGCGGTCTTGGAGCGCCTCGGACGGGTGTGGCTCGCACGCGTGGTGTTCTTGCGACCCGAGGAGTCCGTCCGTGTCGGGGACTTCGTCTGCCCGAGTCTTTCTCGCTAGTCACCGTGACGCCGTTCCCGGCGACGCCGAGGAACCGCACCGCGATACCCGAAGACGCGCCCGTTCCTCACCGCAATGCCCACGCTACGCCAGCGCATGCTCGACCGAGCTTCCACGATGCATCGATCCATGCGCGCCCTCGCGGTTGCCTTCTTGTCGCTCGCTGCGTGCAGCACGTCGCCCTCGTCTTCACCGCGCGTGGCGACGCCCAGTGTGCTGGGCGCGACGCAGGCAAGTGCGAACACCGCTGCGGATCCGCACGCGTTGCCCGAACTGCGAAAGCGGATGCGGCGGCCGCTGCCGTGGGAACCGTTGGAACGCACCATGGCCGAGGCCCGAGAAGAGCTGTTTCGCGCCGAGGACTCGGGCTTCTACTTGGGCCGGACGCGTCACATGGAGTTCGGGGAGATCCTGGCGTTGGATGGAAACCGGGTGGCGGTTCGCTTCGCATCGATTGCCGTGGCGCGAGCCGTCGAACGCTCAGGCGCGCTCTTCAACGCCGCTGGCTACAAAGGCGAGGTCGAGTTCTTCCTTCGGGAAGGCCGAGTCTGGATCGGCACCTGCAAGGTGCGGCGCGCGGACTCGGCGGCGGTGGTGGGGGATCGTGTCGTGGTTCGGCGCCGCAATCAGCACGGACGCTGAGGAGCTCCGATTCAGCCGAGCCCGAGGAACCGCACCGCCGCGAAGCCGACGACGCGACCGTTCTTCACCGCGAGACCCTCACCGCGCAGGCGCTTGCCCTGCTCGCGCTGCACCAGCGCACTCGCCATCGCCAGCCGGCCGCCGGCGGCGACGACGCGCCACCACGGCACGTCGCTGCCGGCGGGCAGCGCCGCCATCGCGAAGCCGACGTGGCGGGCGACGTTCCGACTGCCGAGTGCCGCGGCGATGTCGCCATAGGTGGTGACGAAGCCCGGTGGCACGGTCGCGACCAGCGCGTGCACACGGGCGTGGAAGCCCGGGCCGACGACGCGCTGCGGGGAACCGGGTTCAGGAGCGGATCGCACGCGCGGACGATGCCGGCGGTGGCGGCGCCGTGGAAGGGGCCGGCGGTTACCCTGCGCCGCCTTCCTTGCTAGTTCTGGCATGCCTGCCCTCACGCGCTCTCTCCTGCCTCCCCTGCTGCTGTTCGCCGCCTGCGGTGGCAACAACCGCGGCAGCGTCGTCGGCCCGCCCGAGTCGAACGTCGTCATCGACATGAACGGCACCTGGGCGGTGGCCGACATCGAACGCCGCGACTCGGCGGCGCCGCTGCCGACCGCGTCGCCGATCGGGGCGCCGTTCTTCCCGCTGGCGAGCGGGCAGTTCTTCGGCATCACCAACGGCGTCGCCTACGGTGCTGGCGCCTTGCCGCTGTTCGACGACTGGGGCGGCGTCGAGCCAGCGCGCTACAGGAACGTCGCCGACGGCCGCACGTTCGTGCTCGACGTCGAGACCGCGTGGCAGACCAGTTGCTCGTCGACGCTGGCGGTGCGCGCGGCGTTCAGCCCTATCGACGAGGACACGATGCTCGGCTACGTCGCGGTGCAGTACGGCAGCGACTGCTCGCCGTCGTACCTCGTCCACGAACCGAACGGCGTGTTCCTGGTGCGGCTCGTGCGCGTGGCGGTGCAGGCGGTGGGGGACGCGGCGAGCGGGCGCTGACGACGTCCGCGGGAACTGGGTTGCTCGTGCGGCGTCGTTGGCGCCGCTCTCGCCGCCGTCGGGCCGAACGTGCCCCGCTCGGACCGCTAGAGTGGGCACGCCATGATGAAGACACTCTGCGCCGGGTTGCTGCTCGCTTCATGGCTGTCGGCGCAGCAGGTGCCGACCGACGACGAGCTCACCGCAGCGGTCGCGCGCTACCAGGAGCTCGGCCTGCCGCAGGCGCCGGCGGATGCGCCGCTGGTGCTGCTGTTGCCCCACCGCGGCAGTTGGCCGCTGAAGCCGGCCTTTCGCCTCGCGACGAACGCCGACGGCAAGGGGGTCTACCTGAGCGGCACCTGCACCGAGACCGAGCAGCGGCGCGTGGCCGCCGTCGAGCCGCTGGCGCAGCCGCTGGAGGCCGACGGGCTCGTCGTCGACGAGTGGCTCGACGACTTCGACCGCGATCAGGACCTGGCGGCCGGACTGCAGCTGTGGGCGCGCGGCTATCGCGAGGTGGCGCGGGGGCTCGTGCAGCGGAAGGCGCACGGCCAACGGTTGCTCGATCGCACGGCCCAGTTGGCGGCGGCGCACTGGCTTGCGCAGGTGCACGAGTCGGAAGAGCCGTTGGAACGGATCGAGCAGCGCCTGCGGGCTGCGGTCGCCCTGCTGCCCGAAGATGGGGCGCCGGTGGCGGCGGGCACCGCATTCGTCTGGCTGCAGCCGTGGCGCCAGCTGCTGGACCAGCTCGCCTGCAGCGTCAGCAAGCCGGTGCCCGGCGTCGATGCCGAGACCGCGTTGGTGCTCGCGATGGTGCGCAGCCGGCGCGCCGGTGGCCTCAGCCGCGACCGCGAGGGCGACGCGCCGTTCGACGCCGTGGTGCGCCGGGGCTTCGCCATCGTGCCAGCGCTGCTGCGACACCTCGACGACGACCGGCTGACGCGCGCGCGCACGGTCGGCATCGACAACATGCGGTCCTACACGCGCCCGCTCGGGGAACTCGCCAGCGACGCACTGCAGGAGATCGCCGGCGACGTGGTCCCGAGCTCGGGTAGCTGGGCACCGCGCATCGGTGTCGCCGATGCCGGAGCATGGTGGGCCACGGCCAACCAGCAGGCCGAGGACGAGTACATGGTCGCGTCGTTCCTGCGCGGCCACACCGGCTCCATGCGCATCCTCGCCGCCAAGTGGCCCGAGCGGCTCTACCTGGCGATCGTCGAGATGGTCGAACGCACGCCCGAGCGGGCGGGCTACGACGTCGTCGATGCCATCGCCAGCGGCTCGATGCGCAAGTCGCAGAAGGTCGAGCTGCTCGAACGCATCGCCGCGGCGACGCTCGACGGCCGCCTGCAGGCCTTGCGACGCCTCGCCGACGTCGACGAGCAACGCTTCTGCGCGCGCTTCCTCGAGGTGCTGGCCACCGCCCCGAAGCAGATGCCGAAGCAAGTCTGGACGTCGCCGCACGGCAGCCTCGGGCACCTCGTCGTGCTGACCTCGAGCCGCGAGGTGTGGCAGGCGTTCGTGCGCACGGCGCGCGCCGCACCGATCGGTCTGCGCATGGAGTACATGGGGATGTTCGCCTACCGCTACCTCGCCGACCGGCAGCGCCACGAACGCCTCGCGTGCCTCGCCGCGTTCCTCGACGACGACGAGGTCTACGACGTGGCGGCGAGCGGCCAGGAAGGCCCGCACGCGGCGTTCACGTTCTCGCAGCTGGCGATGCGCGACTTCGCGGCCCACCAGCTCGCCATGATGTTCGGCTACGAAGCGATCGGGGGCCCGAAGTCGACGGCGACCGAGTGGGCCGAGCTGCGGGAGCGCGTGCGGCGTTCGTTGCAGGCAGCCGGCGTGGCGCCGATGTCGGTCGACGACGGCAAGTGACGATGCGATGCCGCCGAAGTCACTTCGCCGCGGCCGCCAGCTTCGCGCGCAGCGCCGGGTAGTGCGCCGACGCACGCAGCGGGGCGAACACCGGCGCGTTCTCGAGGTCGGCGGTGTCCGTGTAGCCGCTGTCGATCGCGCGCGTCATCAGCACCGCACCGTGGTCGAGCAGGGCTTGCGCGGTGGCTTCGCGCTCGGCCGGCGTCAACGCCGCGTCGCCCTGCGCGATGGCGCAGGCGGCCAGCGTCGGACCGGCGATGCGACGCAGCGTCAGCCAGTCGCTGGCGACCAGCGGGGCCAGCTTCTGCAGCGTCGCCCAGGCGGCGCGTGCATCGCCGTCCTGGGTGCGCACGTGCACCAGCTTCAGGCCGAAGACCAACGCACGCATCTGCAGCACCGGGTTGCCGGGCTGCTCGGCAAGCAGTTCGGCGTGGCGGTCCAGCGCGTCGCCGAGCAGCGCGCAGCCGCGTTCGAAGTCGCCGGTGGCGTGTTCGTAGGTGCCGAGGTTGCCGACCATCATCGCCAGCTGGGTGCGGTAATCGATCGACTTGGGGAACCGCGCCACCAGGTCGCGCTGGCTCGCCACCGCGTCGCGCATCAGGGCGATGCCCCGCTCCTGGGTGGCGGGAGCCTGCATGTGCAACGCCGCCAGGTTGGTCCGCGCCGCGTTCCGCGAGTCGAGGTAGCGCGGGGTCGACGGATAGTCGGCGACCAGCTGGTCGTAGATCGTGAACGCGCGCTCGAAGTGCGGGGCGGCGCCGTCGAGGTCGCGGTCGTTCTGGTGCGTCACGCCGAGGTTGGTGCAGGCGTCGGCGTAGCTCTCGCGGTAGGTCTTCGCCGACTCGACGTGCGGCAGCACGCGTTCGTAGATGGCGCAGGCTTCGCGCAGCGTCTCGGCGCTGGCGGCGTTCTGGCCGTGTTCGAGCAGCGAACTGCCCATCGCCCCGAGGTAGGCGGCGATCGTCGCTTCGTGATCGGGCGTCGGGGCCTGCGCGAACACCTGCCGCGCGGTCGCGACCGCCTCGCGGTGCGCGGCCAGCGCCGGCTCCACCTGCCCGAGCAGGAACAGCGTCGTGCCGCGGTAGTGCAGCGCGTGCGCGAGGTCGTCGAGGCGCTCGACGGCTGCGGCCGCATTCTCGGCGTCCGGCGCAGCGCGCAGCAGGTCGATCGCTTCGCGGCTGGATTCGGCGCTGGCTTCGCGGCGGCCGAGCGCACGCTGGGTGCGGGCCAGCGCGTCGAGGGCGGCGGCGAGGCGCAGGGCCGCGTCCGGGCGCGCGTTCGCGGCCAGCAGGGCCCGCGTGTCGGCGACCGCTTGCGCGAGCAGGCGCTCGGCGTCGTCGAAGCGACCGAGCCAGTGGTAGATGTCGCCGGTGCGGCGCCGGGTCTCGGCCAGCAGCGCCCGCGCCGCCGGGCTGTCGTCGCCCTGGCCGGCGGCGAGCCGTTCGTTCAGCGCCAGCGCCGACTCCAGCACCTTGGCGCGCACCGCCTCGAACTGCGGCACCTGCTCGAGGTCCTTGGCACCGACGCGCAGCAGCATGGCGTCGATCGACTCCATCGCCAGATCGAGGTTCTGTTCGGCGCGCCCGCGCTGCGCCTTGGCGGCGGCCAGGGCGGCGGCGAGCTCGCTGTTCGCCTGCTCGATCTCGCGGTTCTTGGTCTGGATCGTCGTGTTGGCCGCGCGCTGCTGCAGGTAGAGCGCGGTCGGCAGCACGGTGACCAGCAGCAACGCCAGCAGCACGGCGCTGGCCATGGCGGGTTGCCGGCGGATCCAGCGCACGGTGCGTTCGAGCGGCGAACTGCGCCGCGCGGCGATCGGCCGATGCTCCAGCGCGCAGGTCAGGTCCTGCGCGAACTCGGCGGCGCTGGCGTAGCGCTGCCGCGGATCGTTCGCCATCGCGTGCAGGCAGACGGTCTCGACGTCGCGATCGATCGCCGGATTGCGGCCGCGCGGCGGCGGCGGCGGGTCT
>JBILEY010000307.1:0-6563 GCA_044351865.1 Planctomycetota bacterium
CCGGGCGTCGGCGAACGGCAGCCGCAGGGTCAGCAGTTCGTACAGCGTGGCGCCGAGCGAGTAGACGTCGCTGCGCGCGTCGATCGCGGTGACGTCGCCGCGCAGCTGTTCGGGCGGCATGTAGGCGAGCGAGCCGAGCTGCGAGCCGGCCTTGGTCAGCCGTTCGGAGCCTTCGGCACTCGACAGGCCGAAGTCGACCAGCATCACGCGGCCGCTGCGCGTCAGCATGATGTTCGACGGCTTGACGTCGCGGTGCAGCACCGAGCGGCGGTGCACGTGTTCGAGTGCTTCGGCGACCTCGCGCACGATGCGCAGGCAGGCCTCGGTCCAGCGGCCCGCGAACAGGGCCGCCGGCGCCTGCGTCGTCGCCTCGCCGGTGCAGGCGGCGATCGCGCGGTCGAACGCGGCGCCTGGCAGTTGCGCAACCGGCTCCTGCTGCAGGTGCTCGATCACGTCGGCGAGCGAGCAACCGACGATGCGTTCCATCGCGAAGTATGGGATGCCGCCTTCTTCGCCGACGGTGTAGATCGGCACGATGCCCGGATGCGCGAGGCGCGCGACCGTCTCGACCTCGCGGCGGAAGCGTTCGCGCGCGCCGGGGAAGAACAGTTGTTCGGGCCGGATCAGCTTCAGTGCGACCTCGCGGCCGAGCGACTCCTGGCGCGCCAGGTAGACGACGCCCATGCCGCCGCCGCCGAGGTGCTGCAGCAGGCGGAAGTCGCCGAGGCGCTCGGGGAACGGCGGGGCGCCGTCCGGCGTCGTCTCGATCAGGCCGGCGGCGTGCAGCGTCTGCATGCGGGCGCGCAGGGCCGCGGCGTGTTCGGGATGCGCCGTGCACAGCGCTTCGAGCGCCGCCGGACCTTCGGCCTCCATGCGTTCGAGGCACTCGAAGATCAGCTGTTCGAGGCGCGACGAACTCTGCTTGGCGGCGTCGCGTTCGTCCTGTGGGTCGCTGGCCATGGCGGCTCCGGCCTCACTTCGCCGCGGGCGGCGACAGCAGACCCGACTGCTTCATCACGGCTTCGATCGCGTCCGGCGTCGACGGCACGTTCTTGCTGAACACTTCGCAGCCGTCCGCGGTCACCAGGATGGTGTCCTCGATGCGGCAGCCCATGCCGACGTCGCGCAGGTAGGCGCCCGGTTCGACGGTGATCACCATGCCGGGCGCGAGCGTGTCGACCGACGGATCGTGCACGGCGAGGCCGACGTGGTGGCACGGGCCGTGGTCGCTCTTGTAGCCGCGCGCGACCAGCAGCTCGGCGCAGCGCGCGCCGATGGCACTCAGCTTGGCGCCGGGCTTCACCATCGCGATCAGCTGCTGCTGGATGTCGTGCACGTCCTGCACCAGCTTCTTCTGTTCGGGTGAGAACTTGCCGTTCGCCGGGAACGTGCGCGTGACGTCGCTGGCGTAGCCCTGCAGCGTCGGCGCGTAGTCCATGACGATCAGGTCGTCCTGCTGCAGCTGCCGCGACAGCGCGCTGTAGTGCAGGATGCAGCCGTTCGGGCCGCCGCCGACGATGGCCGCATAGGCGTCGGTGCCAGCACCGTGCAGCGAGAACTGGAAGCGCGCCGCCGCCGCCAGCTGGTACTCGAAGTGCCCCGGCTCGCAGCCGCGCATCGCTTCGGCGATGCCGTGGCCGGCGATCTCCGCCGAACGGCGCAGCAGCGCGATCTCGGCCGGGCTCTTCTGCGCGCGCAGCGAACCGAGCGTGCGTTCGAGGCCCTTGATCTCGACGCCGTCGAACTGCTTCTGCAGGGCCTGGACCAGCGCGTCCTCACGCGACATGCGCCCGTCGAACGGATCCTTGGCCACCTCCATCGCCGCGTCGGCGGCCTTGCGCGGCGTGCCGCCGGTGCGCGGTGCTGGCTGCGTCAGCGTCAACAGCAGCGGACGCTTGCCGTCGGCGTCGGCGGCCAGCAGCGCGGTGAGCCGTTCGTTCAGCGCGCGCACGTTGCCGCAGGCGGCGAAGCCGGTGCGCTGCGCCGACGCTTCGCCCGGTGCCAGGAAGTTGCCGTCCCAGGTCGCCGCGAAGCGCGAGAACGGCGGCACCAGCAGTTCGTCGGTCGCCAGCGCGCCTTCGGGCCCCGGCACCAGCAGCATCGCCACGTCCGGCTCGCTGACGCCGGTCAGGTAGAGGAAGTCCTGCGTCTGCACGAACGGGCCCATGTCGGCGGCCTTGCCCGAGCCGCGCAGCAGCACGACGACGCGGCGGTCCGGGTGGGCCTGGACCAGCGCCTTCGCCAGCGCGACCCGGCGCGCGTGGAACTCTTCCTTCGGCAGCGGCGGCAGCGGGGTGGCCAGCGGTTGCTGGGCGGCGGAGAGGGCCGCGAACACGGCGGTGGCGGTGAACGGCACGAGGTGGCGGCGCGGCATGGTGCGGCACCATACGCCGCCGCGGCGGCGGCGGAGAAAACCGTGGCACTGGAACGGGCCCGCTGTCGCCATGCCGGCATGCGAAGTGGAGTGCGTTCGTGGCCGGCAACGGTGGTCCTGTCCCTGGCCTGGACCCTGGTCCTGGCCGCCTGCAGCGGCGGCGGTGGTGGCGCCCCGGCGGCGCCAGCGGTGGCGTTGGTCGCGGAGCCGACGGCGTTCGCGCCGGGCGCCACGGTGACCCTGCGGCCGGTGTTCGCCGGTGGTGCGGCCCGCATCGAACCGGGCGTCGGTGCGGTCGAGAGCGGCCGCAGCTACGTCGTCGGGCCGGTCACCGCCGACGCCACGTTCACGCTGGTGGTGACGACGCCGGCCGGCGAACAACGGCGCACGCTGGCGGTGCCGCTGCGCTACCGCGAGCGCGTGCAGGAACTGCCGACGAACCCGATCGCGCGCACGCGCGCCGGTGCTGCGCAACTGGCCGATGGTCGCGTGCTGCTGGTCGGCGGCTCGTCGTCGTCGTCGCTGGCGTGGGCCAACAGCGAACGGCTCGCCCTCGTCGGCGCCCAGCTGCTCGGCGAGTCGGTCGGCGAACTCGCCCTCGGCCGCAGCGACAGCACGCTGGTGCCGCTGCCCGATGGCACGGTGCTGACGTTCGGCGGCAATACGAACTCGAGCCAGTTCGCCGACACCACGCGCGTCGAAGAGTGGACGCCGGCCCAACGCGCCTGGTCGATCCGCGGCGACGTGCGCTGCAACCGCAACCGCCACACGGCGACGCGCCTCGCCGACGGCCGCGTGCTGTTGGTCGGCGGCTACGAGCTCGGCACCGGGGCCGCGATCGCGCGCTGCGAGTGGTTCGATCCGGCGACGTCGACGTTCGCGCCAGGGCCGCTGCTGACGACCTCGCGCTTCTACCACGCGACCGTGCCGCTGGCCGACGGGCGCCTGCTGGCGATCGGCGGCGAAGACGACGGCATCCAGCTGCGCGCCAGCGCCGAGCTCTACGACCCGGCGAACGACACGTGGACGCCGACCGGCTCGCTGCTGCGCGCGCGCACCGACGTGCGAGCCGTGCGCCTTGCCACCGGCGACGTGCTGGTGGTCGGCGGCGTCGACGGCGACGGCACGGCGACCGGTGCCATCGAGCAGTGGTCGCCGGCGACCGGGCAATGGCGGCCGTGGGCGGCTTCGCTGCCGGGCCCGCGCACCGGCCACGCCGTGTTCGCGCTGCCGGACGGCCGCGTGCTGGTGCTCGGCGGCGACCCCAGCACCGGCTTCCCCGACGGCAGGCAGTTCGTGCTCGATTGAGCGTTCGTCGCGTAGGCTTCGCCGATGCCCGCGCGACCGAACGTCTCCCTGCTCGCCGCCGCGATCGCCTCCGTCCTCGCCGCCTTGCCACTCGCGGCGCAGGATCGCAACGCTGGCCAGTTCGGCCACAGCCGCCACGGCAGCACGTTCGACGAAGGCCCGCGCCAGCGGCCGTACGCGATGGCGGGGCTGAGCCCCGAGGTGCACCTGCCGGTGCAGGGCCTCGACGACGCGACGCAGCGCCTGTTCGACCAGGGCCTCTGCCAGCAGCACGGCTTCTGGTACTTCGAGGCCGAACGCAGCTTCCGCGAGGTCGCCGCGCGCGTGCCGAGCTGTGCGCTCGCCTACTGGGGCATGGCGATGGCGAACGTCGACAACCGCGAACGCGCCGCCGGCTTCGCCGCGCGCGCCGTGCAGCACGGAGCACAGCTGCCCGAGGGCGAACGGCTCTACGTCGACGCGATCGCGGCGCTCTACCAGATCGACGACGCGCTGCGCACCGAGCTGCAGAGCGGCGACGCCGAGCGCGTGACGAAGGCGATCGACGCGGCGATCGGCAAGGCGAAGAGCGGCCGCGACGAGAAGGCGCTGCAGCAGGCGTTCCTGAAGGGCCTCGAGGCGATCGTCGCCGCCTGCCCGGACGACGTCGAAGCGAAGGCGCTGCTGGCGATCCAGTGTTGGCGCAACCGCGACTTCGGCCTCGAGATCACCAGCCACGCCGCGGTCGATGCGCTGCTCGCCGCGGTGTTCGCCAAGGCCCCGCACCATCCAGCGCACCACTACCGTGTGCACCTGTGGGACGGCGAGAAGGCCGAACGCGCGCTCGGTGCGGCGGCGGCGATCGGCGCCAGTGCGCCGGGCATCGCGCACGAGTGGCACATGGCCGGCCACGTCTACGCCAAGCTGGATCGCCATGCCGAAGCGGCGTGGCAGCAGGAGGCGAGCAGCCGCGTCGACCACGCCTACATGGCGCGCGACCGCGTGATGCCGTTCCTGATCCACAACTATGGCCACAACCAGGAATGGCTGGCGCGCAGCCTGTCGTGGATCGGCGAGGGCTGCAACGCCCTGCGCGTCGCGAAGGATCTGGCGGCACTGCCGCGGCATCCGCAGCACAACAAGCTCGACGACGACGACTCGATCGCCGGCTACGCGCGCGCGCGCCTCGTGTCGGTGTGCGAGGACCACGAGCTGTGGGAGCAGGCGATCGAACTCGGCGAGCAGGGCTACCTCGACCGCACCGACTCGGTGAAGCGCGAGGTGCAGCGGCTGTCGCTGCTCGGGCGCGCGTTCTTCCGGCTCGGCCGCAAGGGCGACGGCGACCGCATCGTCGCCGAAGCCGAAGCACTGCTGCAGACGGCGCGGCAGCGGCGCGCTGAAGCACTCGACCGCGCCGAGGCCGAAGTGCACGAGAAGCGCGAGCCGGCGACGAAGGCGATCGAAGCGATGGCGGAAGCCGGGCGCGCGCCGACCGAGAGCGTGCGTTCGGTGCTCGACCTGCTGCGCGAACTGCACGGCGAGCAGAAGCTCGCGGCCGGCGATGCGGCGGCGGCGGTGGTGGAGTTCGAGGCGGTGCCGGACTTCCCGAAGGCGCTGCTCGCCGATGCGCAGGTCGCGGCTGGGCAAGCGGCGAAGGCGATCGAGCTGCTGGAGAAGGAGGTGAAGGAGCGGCCGCGGCGCTTGCCGACGGAGGTGCGGTTGTTCGACGCCCGCAAGAAAGTGGTCGAACCAGCGGCCTCGATGAGCTGCGAGGAGTTGCTGAAGAGCTTGGGGATGTCCGATCGACTGAGTCCGCGCAGCAACCTCCGCAAGCGGCTTCCGCGCTTGCCTGGCATTCGCACGATCCCCACCGAGACCGAGGGCCTGGGGCATTTCGATCGCTCCTCCTGGCCCGCGGACTTCGGCCCGCGCCCGCCGCTCGCCTCGCTCGGCCCGACGTCGTTCGAGCCGTGGCAGCACGCGGGCTTCGAACTGCCGCGCGCCAACGGCGAACGCTTCGTGCTCGCGGCGAAGCCGCAGAAGCCGACGCTCGTCGTCTTCTACCTCGGCTTCGGTTGCCTGCAGTGCGTCGAGCAACTGCACACGCTGCAGAAGCACCACGCAGCCCTCGCCGCGGCCGGCCTCGACGTCGTCGCCATCGGCGACGATCCCACCGACAAGCTGACGGCGGCGATCGCGGCGCTGCCCGCCGACCAGGCACTCACGTTGCCTCTGCTCGCCGATCCGGAGCACACGGCCTTCCGCGCGTGGCGCTGCTACGACGAGTTCGAGTCGCTGCCGCTGCACGGCACGTTCCTGGTCGACACCGACGGCCGCGTGCGCTGGCAGGACCTCGGCGCCGCTCCGTTCGTGCAGTTCGACTGGCTGGAACGCGAGGCGAAACGCTTGCTCGCCCTGCCGCGTCCGGCGTTGCCGACCCCGGTCGATCGCTGACTCACCGCGGCCAGGCCCCATACCGGTCCGGCGAAGATGCGTCGGAACTGCCGTTGCCGCCGGCACCTCGGCGTGGCATCCTTCCTGACCCACTCCCCGCACTCGAGAATCTGGAGGCTAGTTTGGCCCTCGCCCCGCGCAAGTTGCGATCGAAGGACAAGGTGATCACCGACCGCAAGAGCCTCGCCGCGATCCTGGCGGGACTGCGCGCGAGCGGCAAGCTGGTGGTCCTGACCAACGGTGTGTTCGACCTGCTGCACGTCGGCCACACCCGCTGCCTCGAGGACGCCAAGTCGCGCGGCGACATCCTGGTCGTCGCCGTCAACACCGACAAGTCGGCCGAAGCCCTGAAGGGCAAGGGCCACCCGGTGGTGCCGGAGGAGGAGCGCATGGAGGTGCTGGCCGCGCTGTCGTTCGTCGACTACGTGACCTGCTTCGAAGAAGCCTC
>JBILEY010000116.1:0-12665 GCA_044351865.1 Planctomycetota bacterium
GGCATCGGTCTGCGCTCCGTGCTGCACGACGCGCCATCGGCCGGACCGGGGCCTGCCACCGAAGAACCCGCTGGCGATGTGGGGCCGCGCTACCTCGGCGGAGTGCCGCAGGGGCACGTCTACACCGGGTTCGCCGACGAGCCGAACGACGTCAATCCGTACACGTCGAACGGTCCCGTCAGCAAGCGGCTGGTGATCGCCTACACGCATGACAGCCTGCTCGACATCGATCCGGTGTCGGGCGCGCTGCGGCCGGCACTGGCGGAGTCGCACGAAGTCGCCGCCGACGGGGGCTCGTGCGTGTTCACGCTGCGCGAAGGCGTGCGCTTCGCCGACGGTTCGGCGCTGGCGATGGAGGACGTGCTGTTCGGCTACGAACTGTACCAGGCGAAGCACCTGACGATGGGCTTCGTCGCCGACGCCTACGCCCGCGTCGAACGCGTCGAGGTGGTCGACCCGCGGCGCCTGCGCGTGCACTTCCGCGGCGTGCACTACGCCGCCACGCGCATCGTCGGCGAAGCCTGGTCGGTCGGGCAGAAGCGCTTCTTCGTCGAACGTGTGCGCACGATGCTCGAGCCGGGCGAGGCGATGGCCGAGATCGGCAGCGCGCGCTTCGCGTCGCTGCTGCATCGCATCGACCACGAGTGTGGGCCCGGCACCGGCCCGTACGAGCTGCGCAATCCGCCGGGTGGCAGCGGCGCCTGGCGCCGGCGACAGGACCTGTTGTTGGTGCGCAACGAACACTGCTGGCGACGGCAGGTGGCGCCCGGCACGTGGAACTTCGCCGGTGTACGCCAGCTGTGGCGCGACGGCGCCGGCGGCCAGAACGCGCTGCTGCTCGGCGAGATCGACTGGTACCTAGGCGGCAACGGCGAAGCGTTGCAGGCGCAGTACCCCAACCTGGAGCGCGACTACCAGCGCCTCGTCTACGACTACGACAGCCTCGGGGTGTTCCGCTGCGTCTGGAACTGCGAGCGGCCGCCGTTCGACGACCTGCGCGTGCGCAAGGCGGTCGGCATGCTGTTCGATCGCACCGAGATCGCGCGCATCCTCGGCAGCGGGGCGAAGCCGGCGGTGGCGCACGCCAAGCCCGGGCGCCCCGAATATCCGGACCTGCTGCCGCTGCCGTTCGATCCGGCGGCGGCGCGCCGGCTGCTGCGAGAGGCTGGCTTCGATCCTGCGGCCGGCAAGCCGCTGCACATGGTGCTGATCGCGATGGAAGGCAGCGAGGCCCATCGCCGCATGGTCGAGTCGTTCACCGCCGCCGCGGAGACGGCCGGCATCGAGTTGGAGATCCGCGGCCGCGAGATGGCGGGCTTCGTCGCCGAGAAGAAGAAGCGCGAGTGGCACGGGCTGCTGGTGCAGCAGACGTTCCGGCCTTGGGGCGACCCCTACGATTTCCTGCATGGCGACGGCCGCGACAACGAAGGCCGCTGGCGCCATCCGGAAGCCGATCGCCTGGCGAGTGCCGCGCGCGCCGAGCTCGACGCCAGCAAGCGGGCGCAGCTGTGGCGGCAGTTGCACACGCTGGTGCACGAACAGCAACCGGTGGCGCTGCTGGCGCATCCGATGGCGTCGATCCTGTTGGCCAAGCGCGTGCGCGCGCTCGAGCCTGGACCAGCGGGGCTGATCCCGGAGCGCGCCTGGGTGGCGCCGGCGGACCAGCGCCGCTGAGCGCGGGGCCTTGGGGCTGTCGGCCGAACCCGGGGTCCTGCGGGAAAATCCTCAAGGGACAACCCGCCGCTCCGAGGATCAGCCTGCTGGATGCGGCTCGCCCGTCACGATGGACCTGGGCAAACGACGGGCGGGCCGCGTCACTTTTCGTCGCCGGCACCCGATTCGGGTAGGCGCCCTGTTCGCGTTAGGTGCCCCGTTCGCGTTAGGTGCCCTGTTCGCCGAAGGGCTCGCTGGACGCGCGCGGCGGGCGGAACCCGCCGTGGCCGGACCTGGCTCCTGAGTGGTGGAGAGTAGGGGAGTCGAACCCCTGACCTCGACAATGCCATTGTCGCGCTCTACCAACTGAGCTAACTCCCCGCGCGGGAGCCAGGTCCGTCGGCGCGACGATGCGTCACCAGCAGTCCGCGAAGCGAGTTCGGGGATCACCAGCACCACTTCGTCGCGTGAAGGGAGCGAGGAAGTTAGCGACGAGAACAACAAGTTCAAGCACGAACTCGCCGCGCTCTCTCGCCGTTTCTTCGCACGTTGATGGCTGGTCGGCGCACGGAACCTTCGGTAGTGTCGGACCGATCGACGGGCCTCACGGTCTCGCTGCGTGGAACCGCGCCGGATGCCCGGCGCCGCGCAACGGGGGGCATCGGCGAACTTCGCAGCGTCGGTCGGCGCTGCGCAGGACGGGCGCACCATGGTGAAGCAAGGATCGTTCTTCCAGCGTTTGAAGGAACGCTTTGGCTCGGGGTCGGGAGTGCGGGTCGATTCCACTGGCAGCAGTGGGGCCAGTGGCGGCAGCGGGCCGGCCGCTGCGGGCAAGCCGGCCGGCAAGGTGGCGACGTCGACGTCGGTGCCGCCGCCCGCCGCGCGACCGACGCCGGTGCAGCGCGTCGAACCGGAGCGGGCCCTGCGCGACCTCGCCAGCGAACCGAACGTCGATGTGCGTTCGAGCCGCAAGATGTCCGACCGCGAAGAGGCGATGGCCGCGCTCGGCACGCACTTCCAGGAACTGACGTCGCTGCTGCGCGGCTCGCAGGCGCGCGTCGACGACCAGCTGTCGCAGATCGTCGCGGCGACTGGAGCGTTGGTGCAGCTGCCGACGCTCGGCCAGCAGCAGCTCGACACGCTGCGCGCCTTGTCGTCGCAGATGGAGCGGCAGAACGTGCTCGGCGAGCAGCTGGCGTCGACGATGGCGCGGCTGCCCAACCTGCTCGAGAACGTCGAGACCGCGCTCGCCCGCGCCGCCGCCACCGACGAACGCACGTCGGAGACCGTGCGCGAGTTCCAGGCGACGATGGATCGCATCCACTCGGCGATGGGGCAGATGGTGCAGCACGGCGAACAGCACGTGCGCACGGCGCAGCAGCTGGCCGAGAAGCGCGACGGCGAACTGAAGGAGCTCGCCACCGGCATCGCCAGTTCGCAGCGCGCCGCCGTCGGCGAGCTGAAGGACGCCGCCGCCAGTGGCATGAAGACGCTGGAGCGTTCGCACGACGAAGCGCTGGCGTCGCTGCGGCGCACCCACGAAGACCAGTCGAACCGCCTGCAGCACGTCGTGCGCGAGCACGCCGGCTGGAACCGCGCGGTGCTCGCCGGCATCGGCCTCGTCGTGCTCGGCATCGGCGCCTTGATCGCGCTGCAGCTGTTCCGGTGAGCGGGCCGATGGCGGTGCGGCGCCTGTGGCTCGTGCGCCACGGCGAGACCGAAGGGCAGTCGTCGATCCGCTTCCATGGTCGCAACGACGTGCGGCTCAGCGACCAGGGCAGGGCCCAGATCCGGGCGCTGGCGCCGTTGCTGCAGCACGTGCCGTTCGCGCGCATCGTGCACTCGCCGCTGCAGCGCGCCGCCGAGTCGGCGGCGATCCTGGCGGCGGTGTGCGGTGTCGAGCAGGCGCCGCGGCTCGTCGAGGAGCGGCTGCGCGAGATCTCGTTCGGCGCCTGCGAAGGCATGACCGAAGCCGAGATCGAACGCGCGTTCCCAGGCTTCCTGGCATCGCATCGCGCCGGCCACGTCGATGGCTTCCCCGACGGCGAACCGCGTTCGACGTTCGCCGCGCGCGTCGCGGCAGCGATGCACGAACTGGCGCACGAACCGTGGCACGGCGACGTGCTGGTGGTGTCCCACCGCGGCACCGTGCGGCAGGCGCTGCGGGCGTTGCTGCGGGTGCCGGTCGGCGCGCCCGACACGTTCGGCGTCGAGCTGGCGAGCGTCAGCGTGCTCGCCGGCGACGCGGTGGGTGGCTGGCACCTCGAGGCGCTCGGCCTGTTGCCCTGAAGTCCGGGCTCGTTGCCGCCGGCGGTGCGGCGCTGCCGGCACGCCCTTCCCTCGCGGCGGGCGATGCGCGATCCTGTTCGCCCTCGATGATCCACCCGACGCCGCGCCTGCGTTTCGCTCCGTCCCCGACCGGTCCGCTGCACCTCGGCGGTGCGCGCACGGCGATGTACAACTGGGCCGCGGCGCGGGCGCTCGGCGGCACCTTCCTGCTGCGCATCGAAGACACCGACCAGGCGCGCAGCACCGACGCCTCGCTGCAGATCATCCTGGCCGGCCTGCGCTGGCTCGGCATCGACTGGGACGAGGGGCCGGAGAAGGGCGGTGCCTACGGCCCGTACTTCCAGATGCAGCGGCTGCCGCTCTACCGCGAGACCGCCGATCGGCTGCTGGCGTCGGGCCACGCCTACCTGTGCTACTGCACGCCGGACGAAGTGGAGGCGGGGCGCAAGGAGCTCGAGGCGCAGAAGGCGGGCTTCAGCGGCTACAACCGCCGTTGCCGGTCGTTGACCGACGCGCAGCGCGCCGAGTTCGTGCGCCAAGGCCGCCAGCCGAACGTGCGCTTCCGCATGCCGGACGAGCGCACGATGCAGGTGCACGACCTGATCCTCGGCGACGTCGAGGTCAATACGCGCGACTTCGACGACTGGGTGATGCTGCGGCCCGACGGCGTGCCGCTCTACAACTTCGCCTGCGTCGTCGACGACATCGGCATGCGCATCACGCACGTCGTGCGCGGCAACGAGCACTTCCAGAACGGCATCAAGCAGCGCCTCTTGTTCGAGGCGCTCGGCGCCGAGTGCCCGCAGTACGCGCACATTCCGCTGATCCTGAACAAGGAAGGCAAGAAGCTCAGCAAGCGCGACGCCGACACCAACATGCTCGACTACCGGGACAAGGGGTTCCCGGCCGAGGGCATCTTCAACTACATCGCGCTGCTCGGCTGGAGCTTCTCCGGCGATCGCGACGTGTTCTCGCGCGACGAGATGGTCGCCGCGTTCCGCATCGACGGCATCGGCAAGTCGCCGAGCAAGTTCGACGAGGAGAAGCTGCGCTGGATGTGCGGCGAGTACGTGCGGCGCTGGACGCCGCGCGAACTGCTGCAGCGCGCGCGGCCGTGGCTCGATGCCGCGGTGCCGGCGGCGGCGTTCGCTTCGCACGGCAGCTGGCTGGTCAACTGCGTCGCCTGCTACCAGGAGCGCATCGCGATCCTGAACGAACTCGGCGGCAAGCTCGGCTGGCTGTTCGCGATGCCGCCGCTCGACGAAGCGGCGCAGAAGAACCTGGCGAAGGAGCCCGCCGGCAAGCAGTGGCTCGCCGCCTACGCCGAGCACCTCGAAGGCTGCAATCTGCCGCCGAGCTGGCCGGCCGATCGGCAGGGCGTCGACGACGCGGTGGCGCTGCCGACCAGGAAGGACGCCGCCGAGCCGGCGTGTGCGTTCTGGACGCCGCAGGCAATCGAGCGCGACATGCGCGCGTTCGTCGAGCGCCTCGGCATCAAGTTCGGCAGCTTCGTGCACCCGCTGCGGGCGGCGCTGACCGGCACCGACAAGGGGCCGGGCCTGTTCGACGTGCTGTTCCTGCTCGGCAAGAACGCGTGCATCGAGCGGCTGCGCGCGGCTTCCGCCTGATCAGTCGCTCAGACGTTGCGCACGACCTAGTGCAGCCTTGCGGGCTGGATCGACCTCGGCTTCCCGAGCCCGATCGAGCCAGTCGTGGCGCGTCACCGGCAGCAGGCTGGCGAACGTCATCGACACGAGCAGCGCCGTGGTCGCCATGCGCCATGCCCACTGTCGCGACGACGGAGGCCCGGATTGGAGCCACAAGAACGTCAGCACGAAGCCGGCGATCAGGCCACCGACGTGGCAGGTGTTGCTGATGTAGGGTAGGACGTAGCCGATCGCCAGGTTCAGCGCGACGTTGCCCAGCAGGCGGCGTGGCCCTTCGAAGTCGAGGAAGGCGAGTAGATGGCGACCCGAGCGCATGTTCAGGGCGATGGCTGCACCGAGCATGCCGAACAGCGCGCCGGAGCCGCCGACGACGGGTTGTTCGGGCGCGTAGAGCAGGCAGGTCCCGAGGCCACCGCCGAGGGCGGTGACCACGTAGAGCAGCAGGAACCGGGCACTGCCGAGGGTGCGCTCGAGGGCGGGGCCGACGCTCAGCAAGGTCGCCAGGTTGAACAGGAGGTGCAGCACGTTGCCGTGCAAGAACGCGTACGACAGCAGTCGCCACGGCTCGCCGGCCGCGGTGCGCTCGCCGGTGAGCCAGCCGTATTCGGCGAGTCGCTGCTCGAACTCCTCTGGCGCTTCGAACGGGCGGCAGACGACGAACAGCGTCGCGTAGGCGATCGCGACCACCAGCGTGACCGGGATCTCGTCGAGGCGACGCAGCGGATCGCTCATGCACCACCTCTTCGGCCCCACAGCCGCACCCGCGCGCGGGCGCGGAACAGGCCTTCTTCGGCGCTGGTGCGCTGCGGCGGCTTCTGCGCCGCGACCTGCAACGCGGCCACCGCCGCCGTTCCCTCGCCAGCGCGCAGCAGGGCGTCGGCCAGCCAGACGTGGCTGCGCGCGCCGCCGCCGTGCTGCCGTTCGTGCTGACGCAGCAAGTCGAGGCCAGCGGGCTCACCGAGCAGGAAGCGACAACGCCCGTGCAGCAGCAGCGCGTCGCCGAACGCATGGCCCGGGTCCAGCTGCTCCGCTTGCGCGAACGACTGCGCGGCGCCGTCGAACGCGTTCTGCGCGAACAGCGCGAGGCCGTAGAGGTGCCACGCCGACGCGATCTGCGGGTCGAGTTCGATCGCGCGCCGCGCGTGCACGGCTGCAACTTCGGCTTGCCCGCGTTGCCACGACAGTCGCGCGACGTCGAGTCGACGCTGCGCCGACTCGAAGTGGGCGAGGTCCGCCAGCGCCCGGCGCAGTGGCGCGTCGCCGGTGCCGAGGCGTCGCCACGTGCCCTGGCCGACGAATCGCAGCCAGGCCGGCAGCGGCGGGTAGAGCAGGCAGGCGACGCCGAGCAGCAGCGCCGAAGCGACGGCGAGCCGGGTCAGCCAGCGCGCCGCGAACTGCGCCAGCAGCACGGCCGCCACCGGGTCGCTGCGGTGCACGACGTACAGCACCAATGGCCAGGCGGCGAGCAGCCAGACGCACAGAAGCGGCAGCGCGGCACCGACGCGGCGCCTGGTGGTCGGGGCCAGCACGTCAGCCGCCTGCGCGCACGAACGTGCCGCGATCCTTGTCCTTGACCACGCCGGGGAACTGCAGCACCTGGTTGTGCATCGCCACGTAGACACCGGCCGGCATCACTTGCACCGCCAGCAGCGCCTCGGTCAGGTTCTGCAGTGCGTCGGTGTTGCGCATCACGTACGGACGCATGGCGCCGGTCAGCACGATCGGCACGTGCGGGCTGCCGAGCAGTTCGCAGACGCGTTCGCCCGAGTGCGCCAGCCGGTCGGTGCCGTGCACGATGACGACGCCGTCGTGGGCCTCGGCCATCGACCCCGCCGTGCGCGCGATCAGGTCGTGGTCCTGCGGCGTCATCTGCAGGCTGTCCTTGTTCATCAGCGGGATGCGCACGATCTCGATCCCTTGCAGCTGCAGGCTGGCCAGCATCACGTCGAGCACGCTGGTGCGGTTGTCGAGCACACCCTGCAGCTCGTCGTAGGTCTTCTCGATCGTGCCGCCGGTGGAGATCAGGGCGATGCGCTTCTTGCTGGCCATGCGAAGGCCGGCAGCATGGCACAGGGCCGGGGCCGCCGCCATCGCGCGCCGAGGCGCGGAGCTCCGCAATGCGCTGGTGAGTCTCGTCGGCGTTCCTGCTACAAGACCCGTCCCGTGCTGTATCGCCCCCTCGGCAGCTCCGGTCTCAAGGTCTCGGTCGTCGGCCTCGGTTCGTGGCTGACGATCGGCAACGCCATCGACGGCAAGGCGAGTTCGCAGCTCGTCGCCCATGCGTTCGCGCAGGGCGTCAACCTGTTCGACACCGCCGACGTCTACAACGACGGCGAAGCCGAGCAAGCACTCGGCGCTGCGATCCGCGGCATGGCGCGCCACCAGCTGGTGCTGGCGACGAAGTGCTACTTCCCGATGGGCGACGATCCGAACGACCGCGGTCTGTCGCGCAAGCACGTGATCGAGTCGCTGCACGGTTCGCTGCGCCGGCTCGGCACCGACTACGTCGACCTCTACCAGTGCCACCGCTTCGACCCCGAGGTGCCGCTGCTGGAGACGGCGATGGCGATGGACGACCTGATCCGCCGCGGCCACGCGCTCTACTGGGGCACCAGCCAATGGCCGGCCGAACGCATCGCCGAGGTCGTGCTGCTGTGCGAGCGCGAACGGCTGCACCGGCCGATCGGCAACCAGCCGCTCTACAACCTGTTCGACCGCGGCATCGAGACCGCGGTGCTGCCGACCGCGGCGCGTCACGGGCTCGGCCAGCTGGCCTACTCGCCGCTGGCGCAGGGCGTGTTGACCGGCAAGTACACGCCGGGGCAGGCGCCGCCGTCCGACTCGCGCGCCGCCGATCCGCGGCAGAACCAGTTCGTCGGTCGCTACCTGACCGAGCCGCGGCTCGTGCAGGCGCAGAAGCTGAAGGTGCTGGCGCAGCAGGCCGGGCTCACGCCGACGCAGGTGGCGCTGGCCTTCTGCCTGCGCGATCGCCGCGTCGCCTCGGTGCTGGTCGGCGCCCGCGATGCGCACCAGCTCGCCGGTTCACTGGCCGCCGTCGACCTCACGTTGCCGGCCGACCTGCTGGCCGAACTCGACCGCCTGTTCCCGGTGGGCGCCCCCGCATGAACGCTGCCGCGACGAACGCGCCGCTGCTGCTGCGCCTGCCCGACCCCGAGTCGCTGCGGCAGATGTTCCATCGCCGCTACGGACCGGAAGGCCGGCGCGGCTGGGGACCTTTGTTGCGTCGCGACTACGGCTACTACACGCCCGACGACGTCTACGAGGCGCTGGTCGCCGGCCTCGTCGTACCGGGCGTGCGCTGGCTCGACGTCGGCTGTGGCCGCGAGCTGTTCCCGAGCAACCCGGGCCTGGCCGAGATCCTCAGCAAGCGCTGCGTGCGGCTCGTCGGCGTCGATCCCGATCCGACGCTGCAGGAGAATCCGTGGGTGCACGAGAAGGTGGCCGCGGGCATCGACACCTACGACGGCGAGGGCGCGTTCGACCTGGTCACCATGCGCATGGTCGCCGAGCACATCGAACGGCCCGAAGTCTGCGTGCAGAGCCTGCAGCGCGCGCTGCGCCCCGGCGGCCTCGCCGTCGTCTACACGGTGTTCGGCTACTCGCCGATGCCGCTGCTGACGCGCCTGGCACCGATGGGGCTGCGTCACGTCGTCAAGTCGTGGCTGTGGGGCACGCAACCGAAGGACACGTTCCCGACGCGCTTTCGCATGAACACGCGCTCGGCGCTGCAGCGGCTGTTCGCCGGTGTCGGCATGCGCGAAGAAGCGCTGCTGCGGCTCGACGACTGCCGCACGTTCGCGCGCTTCCGCTGGCTTGCGGAAATGGAGCTGCGGGGCATGCGCACGTGCCGGGCGCTGGGGATGCCGTATCCGGAGCACTGCCTGCTCGGCGTCTACCGCAAACCGCTCGCGCCATGACGAATCCCTACTTCGCGTTGACGGAGGAGTTCAATCGCGATGGATGCATCGCGGTGCTCAGCTCCGGTCAAGCGGTCGTCTACTACCGCTTGGCGATGGTCAGCAAGGACGGTGATTGGATCCTGCGCGAACGGCCTGCGGCCTGCCGGACCGTGTTGGACGTGCTCGCGGCGCATGGGGCTCGCTATCGGGCCGGGGCACCGTTGGATGTCGCCTGGCTGGCCGGTGGCTGGTCGTCGCATTTCGAGTTCGTCGATGCCGTCGGCATGCGGATTCGCTGCGACTTCGTTTCGAGACCACCTCGCATGACCGTTGCAGCCGTGGACTCCCTGTTCACCCGAACCAGCGCATCTGGCCTGCCGGTGATCGACCTGCCCTCACTGGTGGCGATCAAGCAAACGCAGCGAGCCAAGGACTATCCGGTGATCGGGGCGCTGGCGCGTCTGTTGCCTCCTGCGCAAGAGCTCGAATTCACGACGGACCCGGACCGTGTGATCGAACTGGCTCAGGTCCATGGTGCTGCTTCCAGCCGTGAAGTCGTTCGCCTGGCCAGACAGGCTGCTGGTCGCGACGCGATCGTCGTCGCCATGGCCCGCGAGCTGGATCGCTTGCAGCAAGCGGACCGGCTGCGCCTCGATCGCTACAAGGCGGCGAGCGCCGCCTACCTCGAAGCGTTCGTGCGCGAAGGCATCGATGCCATGCCGCTGCCGCTCGCACACGCGCGAGTGCTGGCGTTGGCCGGAGCCTTGTTGCCGCCCACGGTAGGATGACGGCCATGGAGCTCCTGTCCGACGACGACATGAATCTGCGCGAGATGACGCGCGAGCAACTGGAGAAGGCCTGGGACCTGTGGTTCGCCGCCGTGCAGCACACGAACGACTTCGACGAGCCCTATTCGCACGGTGTCTTCGTCGGCGTCGACATCGCGGCGATCCGTCGCAAGATCGCCGAGGCCGCCGGCGACTCGCCGTAAGCGTGACCTGGTCTTCGCCGCCGTCGCGGCCGGCTTCTGCGCGAGCAGCGAGACGAGCAGCGAAAGGAACAGCGGCAACGAGATGAGGCGGGGGGAGCATGGGCGCTCCGGGTGGGGCCCGCGCAAGCTACTGCCGCGAGCCGGCCGCCGCAGGGCGTCGCCTCAGCGCCGGCGCGAACGCGGCGGCGGCAGTTCGCGCACCAGGATGTCGACGCGCCCGTTCTGGCTGGTCTGGCGCTCGATCTCGAAGCACTCGGTCGCCTCGACCAGGCTGCTGAGCTTGCCGTAGCCGTAGCTGCGCGAGTCGAAGTCGGGCTGCTGCGACATGATCTTGGCGCCGATCGCACCGAGGTTGGCCCAGCCGTCGTCGTCCTCGCTGGCCTCGACGGCCCAGCGCAGCAGGTCGAGCAGTTTGCGGTCGAGCTTGAGCTCGGTGCTGCTCTTCTTCGGCTCGTCTTCGCGCTCCGGCGCGGCCCCACGCAGGATGTCGGTGTGCACGAAGCGGTCGCAGGCGGTGACGAACGCGCGCGGCGTCTTGCGTTCGCCGAAGCCGATCACCATCAGGCCTTCTTCGCGGATGCGCGATGCGAGGCGGGTGAAGTCGCTGTCGCTACTGACCAGGCAGAAGCCGTCGAGCCGCGCGCGGAACAGCAGGTCCATCGCGTCGATGATCAGCGCGCTGTCGGTCGCGTTCTTGCCCACCGTGTAGCGGAACTGCTGGATCGGCTGGATCGCGTGCTCGAGCAGCTGCTCCTTCCACGACTTCAGGTTCGGCAGCGTCCAGTCGCCGTAGATGCGCTTCACCATCGCCACGCCGTAGTTGGCGACTTCGGCGAGCAGGCCGGTCAGGGCGGTGGCCGAGACGTTGTCGGCATCGATCAGGACGGCGAAACGGCGCTGCGGGGTGGTGGGTTCCATGCGGTGCGGTCGAGCGAGAGGTCGGAGCAAGGTGCACGAACGGAGGCTGCGAAGCACGCGCGCTTCGCGGAAAGTCGTCAGCGGTTCAGGTCCGGCGGGCGCCAGTTGGTGTGGCGCAGGCGCCATGTCGTGCGCGCGCCGTCGCTCTCGACTTCGATCGGTGGCATCCAGCGGGTGTCGATGCTGTCGGTCGCCCGGAGGTGGGGCGACAGGGGTTCCAGCATCTGCATGGTTCCCTGCATGCGACCCTTGCCGGGGCGGATCCACTCCACAGCGACTTCGCTGCCCGGCGTGTGCGCGAGCATTCGTGGGTAGAGCGTCCACTCGGGCCATCGCTTCGGCGGCCTCGCTGGTTCGCCGTCGATGGTGGTGATGGTATCGCCCTCGATCAGGCCGGGAGCAGCCGCGCTGTCGTGGATCGCGTGGACCATCCCTGTCACCAGATCGTGCTCGAACGGCAGTCGAGCCCGTGCGGCACGCATGGCGTAGCCGACCACCGCAGTGTTCGAGGTCGGGGTCGCAAACGAGACCATCCCGACGTAGGGCGCGAACACCAAGTGGTTCTGGACGCCGGTGACTTTCGACGCTTCGGGGAAGACGAGGATCGCGTCCGGGCGATCGGTGACGAGGCGCGCGATGGCAAAATGAGCGCAGGACTCGGCACTGCGAGCGCCGTGCAGCACGAGCTCCACAACTTGAAACGGCACCAATTCCCGAAGCTGGGCTGGCTCAGCATCGGCGGCGAGCAGGAACTTCGGTCGCGCGAGGCTGGCTGGCAGTGGGCCGAGTTCGATCGCCTTTGGGTCGGCGGGCAGGGAGGTCCGTCGCTCGTTGGCTACGGAGCAGGCTGGCAGCGAGAGAAGAACACTCAGCAGCAGTGCTGCGATTGGTCGGGTGCGCATCGTCCTCCGAAGGTCACGATCGCGATCGCCAACCGGCGTCGCAAGGGGTGGGTGTGACAGGCCGTCGCTCGTGTGCGCACTCGCGCCCCTGGACTTCGCCAGAGCGCTGTCGCAATCTCGCGCCGCGTGCGGGGCGGCGTCGCCTGCCGCGCGCAGGCCCCGAATGAAGTTCCAGGACTACTACACGACCCTCGGCGTTCCGCGCACGGCGAGCGCCGACGACATCAAGCGCGCCTACCGCAAGCTGGCGAAGGAATGGCATCCCGACCGCCATCCGCCGCACAAACGGAAGGAGGTCGAGGACAAGTTCAAGGCCATCGCCGAA
>JBILEY010000117.1:0-12642 GCA_044351865.1 Planctomycetota bacterium
CTGCGCACGCACCACAGCCGCCAGACCGGCGCGCGCTCGCTGCGCGACACCGACGAGTGGAAGCGCTTCGAAGGTCCGGATCCCGACCGCAGCGAACTGGCGAACTCGCTGAACGGGCTGGTCTGGATCGACGGCCAGAAGGTGCTGCCGCTGATCGACGACTACGTGAACTTCGCCGCCGCCGCGAGCGACCTGCCGGACCCGGTCTGGATGATGGAGAACCGGCCATCGGCGGAGGAGACGGTGCGGAGGGCGGATTTCGCGCGCTACAACAGCAAAGCGGCGATGCCGAAGACGATGACCGACGAAGGCGGCGAGTTCGATGTCGCGGTGACCAACTACCTGAAGCAGCAGTGGCAACAGGCGCGCACGAACTTCACCGCCAAGGACCGGGCCGACATGCAGCAGCTGCGGGCGATGGCCCAGATGCTGCGCTCGGCCAGCCTGCAGCTCGAGCTGGAGAACAACTACATCCGCTTCCAGGCCCGCCTGGCGCCGATGTGGCGCTGACCCGGCGGTGCGGCGGGCCGAAGAGTGGGGTGTTGGCGCAGGGTTGAAAACAGTCTGCCGACCGCTACTGTCCCCGCCCTCGCTGAACGCCCAGGTGGCGGAATTGGCAGACGCACTAGCTTGAGGTGCTAGCGCCCCAAAAGGGCTTGCAGGTTCAAATCCTGTCCTGGGCACCACCTTCGCCGACGCCGGCCCGCCGGAGTCGCCGCGAAGACGTTCGCGAGATCGCCAGAGCCGCTGCCCGGCTCGTGTCGCTCGGGCCCGATCTGGGCGCTCGGGCCGATCTGGCTCGGCCCGGATCAGGCTCGCTCCCAATCGAGGCTCGATCCCAATCAGGGTTCGGCCGCCCAGCCGCCGGTTCCGCCCTAAGGCGCCGCCCTGCTTCGCTCCGATAGCGAGCTGGCATGCAGGCGCTGGCAAGGAACGAGCACGGGCAGCGTGGCTTCACGCTGCTCGAACTGATGATCGTCACGGCGATCCTTTCGATCGTCGCCTCGATCGGCGTCCCCAACTACATCGCGGCGCTGCGGACCGCGCGCATCGGCAAGACCCGCCACGAGCTGGTCACGATCTCCCACGCGATCGATGCCTACAGCGGGGCCAACGGTGGGCAGCTGCCGTTGACGCTCTACCAGGTCGGCTTCGGCGGCAAGCGCGACCCTTGGGGCGTGCCCTACTGCTATCTGAACTACGCGGCCGGCTCCGGCGACGGCCTGGACTGGGCCATCGCGGCCGGCATGGTCGATCCGAGCGCCCTGCAGAAGCCCGCGGGCGACCCCGAGAAGGAATCGGGGCGGGAGATCTTCTCCGACGCCTACCTCGAGAAGCTGAAGATCCACTACGGCTCGGAATGGTACGAGAAGTTCCTCGCCACCCAGGCCGAGGAACTCACGCGGGTGGTCAGCACCGAGGCCAGCGCCGGCATCTTCGTCGGTGTCGATGCCGAGACCACGCGCCGGCGCGACCGCTACATGTTCCCGCTGAACACGGACTACGACCTCTTCAGCCTCGGCTCCGACGGGCGCACCGCGGTGTCGCTCGGCGACACGCTCGGCCGCGACGACGTGATCCGGGCCAACAACGGCGGCTTCTTCGGCGTCGCCGCGGAGTACTGACCATGCCTCGCCCGTTCGTTCGCCGTCGCTACATCGTCGACTGGAAGCTGCAGGGCAGCTTGTGCCTGCACGGCTTGCTCTACGGCATGCTGGTGCTGGTGGCGATCAGCGGCGGCATCTTCCTGCCGCTGTTGTGGAACCTCGGCGACTCGGACAACGTGGCCGGGCTCGAGGAGCAGGCGATCGTCATGATCTACCTGCACGAGCGCTTCTGGCTGCTGGCCGCCGCGTGTGCCGCGATCGTCGTGCTCGGCGCGATCAAGTTCTCGCATCGCATCGCCGGCCCGCTGGTCCGCTACAAGCGCAATCTGCGCTGGCTGGCCGACGGCAAGGTGCCGCCGCCGTTGCGCACGCGCGACGGCGACTACCTGAAGGAAGAGGTCGCTTGCCTGAACGCCGCCGTCGCCGGCGTCGCCCAGCGCGTCGACGCGATCCGCAAGGCGCACCGGGCGCTGCGCCGCGAGCTGCTCGCGCTGGCCGGCGGCGGCGTCGGGCCGGCGGCGGCTCCGTACGCGGCGTTGCTGGCCGCCGACGCGGAGCTGGTGCAGAAGCTCGAAGGCTTCCGCGAGGTCGACCCGGGCGACGAGCTCGTCGCCGTGCCGGCGGCGGCGCCGGCACTGGCGCCGGGGGACGGGAACTGACGTGATCGCCAACGCCGCCTCCAGCGAAACGCCGCGCGCCAGCGGCGTGCTGACGTCGCGCATCGGCCGGCGGTTCGTGCTGTTGTTCACCTTCTGCGCCCTGCTGCCGTTGCTGGCCTTCGCCTGGCTCGCGCTGCAGGCGGCCAGCGAACGGCTGCGCACCGACCTGCGCACGTCGCTGCACGAAGGCGCCAAGACCGCGGGCATGGGCATCGCGGCGCGGCTGAGCCAGGCCGCCGGTGACCTGGCCTTGGCGGCCGAATGGGCGCAACGGTGGGGCAGCGACGTCGCCGCCGGCGAAGCGTCGCTGGCGCGCCACGTCGGCGAACGCTGTGACGCCGTCTGGCTGCTCGTCGACGACCAGCCGCAGTCGCTGGCCGGCATGGCGCCGACTTCGCTGCCGCCGTGGACGGCCGCCGAACTCGCGCACCTGGGCGCCGGCAAGCCGTTGGCGCGCCTGTTCGGCACGCCGCCGCAGCTGCTGCTGGCGCGCGCCGTCGACCCGACGAAGCCAGAGCGCGCGCAGGTCGTGGCGTCGGTGCGCAACACCTGGTTCTGGGATCCGGACGAGCTGCGTGTGCCCGGCAGCGAGGTCGCCGTCTACGACCACGAGTGGCGGCTGCTGTTCCACACGTTCCTGACGCCGCCACCGTCCGCGCCGCTGGTCGAGAGCGCGGCCGTCAGCTCGGCCTCGGGCACCGTCGAATGGACGCCGGACGACGAACGGCACCTCGCGCGCTACTGGCGGGCGTTCCTGCGGCCGCAGTACGGCTGCGACATGTTCGTCGTGCAGTCGCGGGCACTGCGCGACGCGCTGGCCGTGGGCGACGCGTTCCGCCGCACCCTGCTGCTCACCGCCGCCTGCACGCTGCTGCTGGTCGCGTTCGCCAGCCTCGTGCAGATGCGGCGCACGCTCGGGCCGATCGTCGCGCTGCGCGATGCGACGCGCCGCGTCGCGCAGGGCGACCTGGCGGTGCGCGTGCCGGTGCGCAGCACCGACGAGTTCGGCGACCTGGCGGTGGCGTTCGACCACATGACCGCGCGGCTGCAGGAGACCGTGCGCGTGCGCGAACAGGCCGAACGCGAACTCGTCGCCTCGCGCGACGCCGCGCTGGCCGCGGCCCACGCCAAGGCCGAGTTCGTCACCAACGTCTCGCACGAGTTCCGCACGCCGATGACCGAGATCCTCGGCGCCGCCGAGATCCTGACGCAGCGCGACGGCCTCGACGACGGCGTGCGGCTCGAGTTCGCCGCCATCGCGTTGCGTGGCGCGCAGCGGCTGGCGGAACTGATCGACGACGTGCTCGAGTTCGGCGCCAAGGACGAGTGGCCGATGGCCCAGGTCGACGTCGCCGCCACACTGCACGAAGCGCTGGGCCGCCTCCCGGGGCCGAAGCAGCAGCGCGTGTCGCTGCACCTCGACGCGCTGCTGCCGCCGGTGCGCGGTGACGCCGGGCGCTTGACCGACGTGTGGGGCCGGCTGCTCGACAACGCGGCGAAGTTCAGCGAAGCGGGCCAGCCGATCGAGCTGCGCGGGCATCGGCGCGGCAACGACGTCGTGGTCGAAGTCGCCGACCGCGGTGTCGGCGTGTCGCGCGTCGACCTCGCGCGCATCTTCGAGCCGTTCTGCCAGGTCGGTCGCGACCAGTTGACCGACAAGGCGCACGGCACCGGGCTCGGCCTCAGCCTGGCGAAGAAGACCGTCGAACGCCACGGTGGCCGCATCGAGGTCGAGAGCGAACTCGGCAACGGCGCGACCTTCCGCGTCGTGCTGCCGGCGGTGATCGCGGCGTCGACGTCGCGGCTGGCGGCACCGGTCGGCGTCGGCGGCTGACGTTCACCGCACCGCGTCCTGCAGTCGCTGCCACAAGGCGGCGACGTGCGCATGCGTCGTCGACAACGAGCCGATCGAGACGCGCACCATCCAGCGACCGTCGAGCTGTGCCGGCGTCAGCCACGCGTGGCCGCTCGCGTGCACCTTCGCCACCCAGCCGAGCGTGTGCCGGTCGAGTTCGTCGCCGTGCAGGCCCGCCGGCTCATGCCGCAGGCAGACGGTCTGCAGCGCCACCGGCGCCAGCACGCGCCACGGCGACGTCGCGCGCACCTGTGCGGCCAGCCACTGCGCGTTGGCGAGGTCGCGGCGCAGGCGTTCGCGCAGCCGTTCGGCGCCGTGCGTGCGCAGCAGCGCCCACAGCTTCAGCGCGCGGAAGCGGCGGCCGAGCGCCACGCCCCAGTCGCGGTAGTTGCAGACCTCGTCGTCGACGGCGGTGCGCAGGTAGCTCGGGTTCGTGCTCATCACGCGCACCAGGTGCTGCGGATCGCGCACGAAGTAGGCCGAGCAGTCGAACGTGGCGCCGAGCCACTTGTGCGGGTTGACCACCAGCGAGTCCGCTTCGTCGATGCCGTGCCACAGCGGGCGGCACTCGGGCAGCAGCATGGCGGCACCGGCCATCGCCGCGTCGACGTGCAGCCACAGGCCGTGCTCGCGCGCGAGGGCGGCGCAGGCGGCGATCGGGTCCATCGCGGTGGTCGCGGTGGTGCCGGTGGTGGCGACGATGGCGCACGGACGCAGGCCGGCGGCGTGGTCGGTGGCGATGGCGGCGGCGAGGGCGTCGGGGCGCAGCGCGCGCGCGTCGTCGACGTCGAGCGCGCGCACGTGCTCGCGGCCGAAGCCGACCAGCAGCGCGGCCTTCGCCACCGAGCTGTGCGCTTCGCGGCTGGTGTAGACGACCAGCGGCGCTTCGCCGTGCTGCATGCCCGTGCGCGTCTGGCCGTGCCCGGTGCTGCGTTCGCGCGCGCACGCCAACGCCAGCAGCGAACTGGTCGACGCGGTGTCCTGCAGCACGCCGCGCCAGTCGGCAGCGAGGCCGCACAGCTGCCGCAGCCAGTCGGTGGCGCGCTGTTCGAGTTCGGTCAGCGCCGGCGCCGATTGCCAGGCGAGGCCGAGCACGCCGAGGCCGCTGCTGAGGAAATCGCCGAGCACGGCGGCGAGGTCGCCGTTCGACGGGAAGTAGGCGAAGAACTCGGGATGCTGCCAGTGCGAGCACGCGGGCAGCAGCACCTCGTCGAGGTCGCGCAGCACGGACGCGAAGCCTTCGGGCCGTTCGGGCGGCGCCGCGGGCAGTTGCGCCAGCACGTCGCCAGGGCGTGCGTTCGTCTGCACCGGTCGCTGGGCCACGTCGCGGCGGTAGTCCGCGATCCAGTCGACGACCGTGTGCGCGAGGCGCCGGAATTCCTCGGGGTCCATCGACAAGTTCGGCGCGGAGTCGGCGGGGTTCATGCGGGCTCGCAGCAGGGTGGCGCACGAACGCTCGCCGAGCAACCGCGATGCGATCGGTGGTTCCGCGGCGCGCGTCGGCGCGTTGCTGGCGACGCGCTCGTTCGACCCTGCGGTTGCGACGAGCTCGGTGCGTCGACGACGAGAAAAGAGCGGCGAACGCCGCGCGCGGCTGGCTATGCTGAGCGCGTTCTCCGCGGATCCACGTCGTCCTGCCCCGCCGATGCATCCACCGTCCGGAAATGCCCCTTCGAACCCGTCGCCGGCCGAGATCGCCGCGACCATCGGCCTGCTGGGCGACGACGACGGCCCGGTCGTGCAGGCCGCACGCGCGACACTGCTGCGTTGGGGCGACCTGATCCGGCCGGCGCTGGTCGAGGGGGCCGAAGCAGAATCGATCCGCGTGCGTTCGCGTTGCCGTTCGATCCTGCGCACGCTCGAGGTCGCCGACTGCCTGCGCCGTTTCAGCACGCTGCGCCTGGGGCGCGGTGGCCGCAGCCCGGCTCCGCCGCTGCTCGAAGGGGCGCTGCTGGTGTCGCAGATGGTGCGCACGTTCGTGCCGGAGGCGAGCGAACTGGCGGCGATGCTGCGCCGCGAAGCCGCCGAGCTGCGCGTCGAATGCGCGGGCCGCAGCCTGCCGATGTGCGCGCGCCTGCTCGCCGAACGCTTGCACGGCCGCCTCGGGCTGCGCGGCGGCGATGCCAGCGTGCTCGATCTCGACCACGTGCTGGTCGACCGCGTGCTGCAGCGCCGCGTCGGCATCCCGGTGACGCTGTCGCTGATCTACCTGCTGGTCGCGCGCTGGGCGGGCCTGTCGGCCGCCGGCGTGGCGATGCCGGACCACTTCCTGGTTCGCCTGCACGGGCTGCGGCCGGTGCTGGTCGATCCGTACAACGGTGGCCGCACGGTGCCGAAGAGCGACTGCGCGCGCCATCTGCGTGCGACCGGCCACGACCAGGTGCTCGACCACCTGCGCGACCTCGGCGACCGCGAAGTGCTCGGCCACTACCTGCGCGGCGTCGCGCGCGCGGCGCGCCATCGTCCGGCCGCCGAGACGCAGCGTGCGCTAGGCCGCGCCCAGTCCTTGCTCGAGACGAACTGACCGTGCCCAGCACCCACGTCGCTCCGCTGGCGAAGCTCGCGCGCGCAGGACGGTGGTTGGTGCTCGCCTTGTCGGGGCTGGGGACCTCGTGTGCTGGTGTGTTCCAGCACGGGCGACCGGAGGTGCCGGCGAGCTACCAGGTGCGCGCCGAAGTCGACGGCGCGCTGCGCGTCGGCAGCGCCGAACGCGATGTGACGCCGCGGGTCGGCGACTACCTCGCCGGCTTCGACATCGGCCGCACCAGCACCGAGGTGTCGTCGCCGCTGAAGGTGCGTGTGCTGGTGCTCGGTGCGGGTTCGCGCTGGTTCGCGATCGTCGGCCTCGACAACCTCGGCGTCATGCGCGAGGACGTCGACTGGCTGAAGGCCGGGCTCGCGGGCTTCGCCAACGGCGACGTGTTCGTCTGCGCCAGCCACACGCACGCGGGGCCCGACCTGATCGGGCTGTGGGGCTACTACTTCCTGTCGTCCGGTCGCGATCGCGACTACCTGGCGTCGGTGCGCACGGCGATGGCCGCGGCCGTCGCCGAAGCGAAGGCGAACGCGGCGCCGGCGCGGCTGGTGCAGGGCACGGCGCGCTTGCCGGTGCACGGCTTGGTCAAGAACGCCAACCGCGCCGAGGTCTTCGATCGCCGGGTGCGCGTCGTCTCGGCGTTCGCCCAGGACGACGGCCGGCCGCTCGGTTCGCTGCTGCACCTCGCTTGCCACCCGGAAGTGATGCCGCGGCGCAACACGAAGATCAGCGCGGATTTCGTCGGCGTCTTGTGCGACACGTGGCGGGCGCGTGGCCACGGCCAGGCGGTGTTCGCCAACGGCGCGCTCGGCGCGATGATCTCGCCGGAGGTGCAGCCGCGCGACGAACAGGGCGTGCGCAAGTTCGGTGAGCAGGCATGTGATCTGTGCGAGCAGGCGCTGTCGACGGCCTCGCCGTTGCCGGTCGATGCGGTCGAGGTACGGCGCGCCGACGTCTACCTGCCGATGACGACGCTCGGCTTTCGACTCGGCCGGTTGACGACGGCGCTGCAGCGCGAGCTCTACGACGGCGGCGCGCGCAGCTCGGTCGGTTGGCTGCGCCTCGGCGCGTTCGAGGCCGTGGCGGTGCCGGGCGAAGTCGAGCCCGCGCTCGCCGAGCAGATGCGTGCGCAGCTGCATCGGCCGGAGCTGGTGCTGTTCGGCCTGTGCGACGACGAGGTCGGCTACCTGCTGCGGGCGCAGGAATCCGTCGATCCCGAGTTCGCCTACGAACGATCGATGAGTGCCTGCGGCGATGCCGGCGAACGGGTGCGGGCGGCGCTGACCGGCGAGCCGTGATGGGCCCGCTGCTTCACCGGTAGGCGATCGGGTGAGGCTGCAGGCGGTCGAGCGCGTAGTAGGCGTCGTGCCACAGCGGGTAGAGCCAGTAGGGCGACAGCACGAACACGACCAACGCGATGTAGGGGATCGACTCGAGGCGCCGGAACAGTGGCTCGGTCGCCGGCACCAGCCCGCGCACGATGCCGACGCCGTCGAGCGGTGGCAGCGGCATCAGGTTGAAGATGGCGAGCAGCAGGTTGATGCGCAGGAACAGGTCCGCGATCGTGCGGATCGCACGGTCGGTGTCGTCGACCGGGCGGCCGACCAGGTAGATGGCCAGCGAGGCGATGGCGACCAGCAGCAAGTTGGCCAGCGGGCCTCCTGCCGCCATCAGCGCCGCTTTGCGCGGATTCCGTGCGGCCCAACGAGGGTCGTAGGGGGCGTGCGCGTAGCCGATCACGCTCTGGCCGTTCGAGGAAAGCAGCATCAGCAGCGGCAGCACGATCGTGCCGAAGGGCTCGCGCCGCATGTGGGCGATCGGATTCAGCGTCACCTGGCCGGCGTAGAGCGCGGTGCGGTCGCCGCCGAGCATGGCCAGCCACGCGTGCGCGGCCTCGTGGAAGGTGAGGCTGACGATCAGCGTCACGTACAGCTGGAACGCATACTCCCAGTTCATCGCGTCACTCCTCCCGCGCGTCGTCGGCGTCGCCCGAGCCGGTGGCATCGCCGGACTCCAGCGTCGCGGCGAGGTCGTCGGTGACCTTCTTCACCTTGGTCGCCGTCGCGGCCAGCTTCTGACGGCACACGGTCAGCAACGCCGCGGCGCGTTCGACCTTCTCGGTCAGCAGGTCGAGGTCGATCTCGCCGGATTCGATGTCCTGCAGGATCTGCTCCAGCTCGCCGCTGGCTTCGGCGTAGGTCGGGCCGTCGCCCTTCTTCTTCTTGTCGCTCATGGCGTGTCCTGTTGCACGTGCGTGATGCGCGAGTCGGCGTGGCCGTCGCGGAAGTGCACGCGCACGATCTGGTCGGGGTGCAGTCGGGCGCTGCTCGGCAGCACCTTGCCGTGCTCGTCGCGCACCAACGTGAAGCCGCGTGCGAGCACCGCGCGCGGATCGAGCAAGCGGTGGCGCGTCGCCTGCTGTTCGAGGCGGGCGCCAGCGCGTTCGAGCCGCATCGCCGCGTCGGTGCGCACGCGCTCGCCGATGCGGCGCAGGCGTGCGCCTTCGTGCTGCAGGCGCAGGCGGCCGGCGGCGACGAGGCCGTGGGCGAACTGCGCCAGCTGAGCGCGGGCGTCGGCGAGGCGGCCGTCGACGGCGCGCTGCACGCCGCGGCCGGTGGCCAGCAGTGCGTGGTTCGCGTCGGCGAGCCGGGCGGCCACGGCGGTGCGCAGGCGCTCGCTGCGTTCGTGCACGTCGGCGCGCGCGGCTTCGATGCCGCGCACGAGCCGTTCGGCCACCGCGGTCGGCGTCTTCGCCGAGTGCGCGATCAGGTCGAGCACCGACTGGTCGCGCTGGTGGCCGATGCCGACGACGATCTTCAGCGGGTGGCGGGCGACGGCGAGGGCGACGTCGCGGTCGTCGAACCACGCGAGGTCGGTGCGCGATCCACCACCGCGCACGATGCACAGCACGTCGAACGCGTCGGCGCGCGCGGCGAACCAGGCGAGGCCGGCGAGCAGCGTCGGCTTCAATTCCTTGCCCTGCACCTTCACCGGATACAGCGTCACGTCGAAGCCGCCGTGCGACTCCTCGAGGTGGCGCAGGAAGTCGTTCCAGCCGTCGGCGTCGGGGCTGGTCAGCACGCCGATGCGCAGCGCCGGCAGCGGGAAGCCGAGCTGGCGGTTGCGTTCGTGCAGGCCGAGCTGCAGCAGTTCGCGCAGCACCTGTTCGCGCGACAGCGCCAGCTTGCCGAGCGTGAACGTCGGGTCGATGTCCTGCACGACGACCTGCAGGCGGCCGGTGCCCGGGTAGTAGTCGAGCTTGACCAGCGCGCGGATCTCGATGCCGTCGCGCAGCGTCAGCGGCGGCTCGTGGCGTTCGAGGGCCGGCAGCAGGCGTTCGGCGGTGCTGCCGAACAGGGCGACCTCGACGACGGCGACCGGGCGCACTTCGCCGCGCGCCTTCTCGACCAGCTGGAAGAAGCGGTGCGTGCGGCCAGCGCTCTTGTCGAAGTCGACGATCTCGCCGCAGACCCAGAACGCGCCCGGGAACAGTTCGCGCAGGCCGTCGCGGATGCGGTGGTTGAGCTCGCTGACCGACAGCGCCGCGGCGCGCTGCGGCTCGGCGTCGTCGCCGTTCGCCGCGCGGTCGCTTGCCGGTGCGCCCATGGGCAAGGCGCCTTGGCGCGTCGTGGCGCCAGTGCGCGGCGCCGGCTCGCGCGCTGCCGGCGGCGTCGGCGCGCGCAGCGTGCCGGCCAGCAGCGACGGGATCTCGGAGGCGAACTCGAACAGGTGGCGCGACAGCAGCGTGTAGACCTGTTCGACGTGCGCCGCCGGTACTTTCCAGACCTTGGCCTTCGGATCCCAGCGGCGGCCGGGCAGGTCCTTGACCGCAGCGACCAGGTCCTCGCGGTACGGAAAGCGGATCAGCAGATGCTGACCGTCCGGAGCGAGTTCGACCGTGCCCGTCATCGGCCGGCGTTCATAGCGGATCGCCCACGGCCGTGAGCACGGAAACCGCAGCGGTGGCCGCAGCCGCGGCTTCGCGCATGGTGAGCGTGCGGCCGGCGGCGCGCGACAGGTCGGTCATCACGTCGGGCGACAGGCCGCACGGGCGCACTTCATGCCAGGGTGCAAGGTCCATGGCGACGTTGACGCCGATGCCGTGCAGGTTGACCCACTGCTTCACGTGCACGCCGATCGATGCGAACTTGCGGCCGGCGACGAACACGCCGGTGCCGTCGACGGAGCGTTCGGCCAGGAGGCCGAAGTGCGCGGCGATGGCGACGCCGAACTCCTCGAGGCGGCGCAGCCAGTCGCGCACGTCGCGGCGCGGCAGCCGTACGATCGGATAGACCGTCAGCTGGCCGGGGCCGTGGTAGGTGATCTTGCCGCCGCGCTCGATCGGCACGATCCCGGTCCGCAGTTGGTCTGCTGGCGTCGCCCGACCGGCGGTGAAGACCGGCTCGTGCTCGACCAGCAGCACCTTGCCCGCGTGATCGCCACGAGCGACCGACGCGTGCAAGGTGCGCATCGTGGCCAGCACGGGCGCATAGGCCGCGCGGCCGAGGTTCTCGATTTCCGGGAGCAAGCGGGCAGACTCTAGCAGGTGATCTCCGTCGCGATGGTCAGCGCAGCCGTGCTGCTGCCCCAACTCGAAGTGCGCCCCGTGCCAGCCGTGGTGGGGCAGCCGGTCGAAGTGGTCGTCGTGGGCCGGCGACAGCTCGAGGTCACGGTGACGTTGCCCGACGGAGCGATCCAGCCGTTGGGCAAGACCGACGAGCATGGGCGGCTGCGGTTCGTGCCGGCCACGATCGGTGAGCACGTGATCGTCGCGACGATCGGCGACGTGCGCACACTCGCCCCGTTCGCCGTGGTGTATCCGTCGCATCTCGTCGGGTGGGGCGTCGCCACGGTGCCCTTGGCCCTGTGGCTGCTGTGGCGCGAGCTCAGCGCGCGAGCACGCGATCGACGTACGACTTGATGGTGCGCAGGTCGGCGTTGCCGGTGAAGCGCTCCACTTCCTTGCCGCCCTTGAAGAAGATGCAGGTCGGCACGCTGACGATCTCGAACGCTTCCGACGACTGCGGAGCCTGCTCGATGTCGACCTTGTAGACCTCCATCCGCGACTTGTACTCGTCGGCCACCTTCCCGATCGTCGGCGCGAGGGCCTTGCAGGGTCCGCACCACGTGGCGGAGAAGTCGACCAGGACCGGGACCTTGGCGCCCTGGACCGTGCTGTTGAAGTTGCTGTCGGTGAGTTCGGTGACCATGTTCGGAGTGGGATCCGCGGGGGGATCCGAGGCGGCGGATTTTGACCGTCGGGGGCGCGGGTGCAAGGGTCGGGCTCAAGTGGATGCCGCCGCTTGTCGATCTTCGCGACAGCAGGCTCGGCGAACCGACATGAAGCTCGTCTCGATTTCGATGGTGAAGAACGAGGAGTACTGGATCTGGTACGCCCTCACCTCCGTCGCTCCCCACGTCGACGAGATCCTGGTCTTCGACAACCACTCAGCGGATCGCACCGTCGAGATCGTGAAGTCGATGGGGCATCTCGGCGACAAGCTGGTGCTGTTCGAGGGGTTCGGCGGCACCGACGAGCAGCAGAACCGCGAGCTGACGTTGGCCGAGGCGCGGCGACGAGGCGCCACGCACGTGCTGACCCTCGACGGCGATGAGGTCTACGCCGACGACGTGCTGTCGTTCTGTCGGCGGTTGCTGGAAGTGCACGAGCACCATCCGGGACTGGGTGATCCGCCGCGCAACCACGGCCGGCCCTTGGATCCGACGCCGACCGAAGGGGCGCTGGTGAAGAACCTCGGGCTGCGGCCCATCTGCCCGGGCTTCGCGGGTCCGGGAACGTGCCGTCCGGCGGACTACCTGCAGCCCGACACCGACCACGGTGCCTACAACTACCTGACACGCATCACGTCGCTGGCGAACCTGCGTGGCAACGGCCTCGGCTGGGGCCAGCACGGGTTCCTCGAAACCGGCGATGTCTACGTGCAGGCTTCGCCGCACACGCTGTGGCTGCCCGGGCTGTGGTTC
>JBILEY010000536.1:0-3633 GCA_044351865.1 Planctomycetota bacterium
CCCCAAGGATCCGTGGCCCGCGCTCGACGAAGCCGCCCGCCGCGCCCTGGAGCCGCCGGCCCGAGCTGCCGGCGCAGCCGCCGAGCCACCGAAGGTCACGCCAAAGTGAGCCCCGGCGCCCCCGGCGGGCGCCGAAGGAACTGCCCGATCACCGCATGGCTCGGCGCACCGGCATCGCGCAGCCGCTGCACGACGCGCGCGGCGTCCGCTTCGGCGACCGCCAGCAGCAACCCACCCGAGGTCTCGGCGTCGAACACCAGCGACGCCAGCGCCGCATCGACCGAGTCTGCGATGTGCACGTGCGGCCCGTAGTGCGCCTTGCCGCGCGTGCAGCCGCCCGACATCACGCCGCTGGCCACCAATTCGCGCGCGCCGGCGAGCACCGGCAGCGCCGCCGCGTCGAGCGCCAACTGCAACCCCGCACCGTCCGCCATCTCCAGCGCGTGGCCGACGAGGCCGAAGCCGGTGACGTCGGTGGCGCCGTGCACGGTGAGATCCACGACCGCTTCGCAGGCGCCGCGGTTCAGCGTCGCCATCAGCTGCATGCCGCGCTGCACCAGTTCCGGCGTCGCCTTGTCGCGCTTGATCGCCGTCGCCACGGTGCCGGTGCCGAGCGGCTTGGTCAGCACCAGCACGTCGCCTTCGTGGGCACCACTGTTGCGCCAGAAGCGCTCCGGGTGCACGAGGCCCGTGACCGACAGCCCGAACTTCACCTCGGCGTCGACCACCGAGTGGCCGCCGCACAGCACCGCGCCGGCTTCGTGCGTCTTCTCGAGGCCGCCGGCGAGCACTTCGCCGAGCAGCTCGAGGTCGAGTTCCTTCGGCCAGCCGACGATGTTCATCACCGTCAGCGGCCGCCCGCCCATCGCGAACACGTCCGACAGCGAGTTGGCGGCGGCGATGCGACCGAACCAGCGCGGGTCGTCGCAGATCGGCGGGAAGAAGTCGAGCGTCTGCACCAGCGCGCGCTCGCGGTCGAGACGGAAGATCCCCGCATCCTCGAAGCCGCGGTTGCCCGCGAGCAGGTCCGGATGTTCGCTCGTGCCCAGTTTCTGGAGAACCTGCCCGAGGCTCCCCGGCGGCAGCTTGGCGGCTCAACCCGAGCTGGAGGCGTAGCGGGTCAGGCGCTTGTCGGGGGTCGGTTGCATCGTGGGTTGCGACGGGGCCGGCGGAAGCGGTGGAATCGGCGAACTCATGCCAACGCGGCGCGCACGGCAGCCGCGACGGCGGGAAGGTCCTCGAGCAGCAGCGAACGCGCGTCGAGCAGCACGCGGCCCGAGGCTCGGCGAGCGAACACCCCGACCGGGCGCGCCGTGCGCAGCCGTTCGGCTTCGGCGTCGCCGCCGCGGATCGCCACGGCGAAGCTCGGCAGCGGCCGCGCCGGGTTGGCGCCGGAGCCGGCGAACGACTCGCTCGGCACCACCTCGCCGCCGAGCCCGGGCAGCAGCGCCAGCAGCGCTTCGCTGCGCGCGCGCAGTTCGTCGGCGCCGGCCGCGAGCAAGCGCAGCGTCGGGATCTCCTGCAGCGGCGAGCCGTCGCGGTAGACCAGCAGCACGGCCTCCAGCGCCGCCAACGTCAGCTTGTCGCAGCGCAGCGCGCGGTAGAGCGGGTGCGCGCGGCAGGCGGCGATCGCCTTCGCTTCGCCGAGCAGGATGCCACACTGCGGGCCGCCGAGCAGCTTGTCGCCGGAGAAGCAGGTGACCTTGGCCCCCATCGCGAGGCTGTCGAGAACGCGCGGTTCGTGTTCGAGGCCGGCGATCGGCTCGCGGCACAAGAAGCCCGACCCCAGATCGTCGAGCACCGGGATGCCGCGACCGGACCCGAGCTGCACCAGCTCGGCGACGCTCGGCGTGCCGGCGAATCCCTCGATGCGGAAGTTGCTCGGGTGCACCTTCAGGTAGGCGCCGGTCGCTTCGCGGGTGACGGCGGCGTAGTCGCGCAGGTGCGTCCGGTTGGTGGCGCCGACCTCGACCATCGTGCAGCCGGCGCGCTGCATGACGTCGGGCATGCGGAAGCCGCCGCCGATCTCGACCAGTTCACCGCGCGAGATCACCACTTCGCGGCCAGCGGTCAACGCCGTCAGCATCAGCGTGGTCGCCGCAGCGTTGTTGTTGACCACCAACGCACCGCCGGCGCCGGTCAGGCCGCACAGCAAGGCGGCAACGCCGAGTTCGCGCTGGTCGCGTTCGCCGCTCTGCGGGTCGACTTCGACGATCGCGTAGCCGGCGGCGTCGGTGATCGCCTGCACGGCGGCCGCCGGCAGCGGCGCCCGGCCGAGCCCGGTGTGCAGCACGATGCCGGTCGCATTGACGACGCGCTGGTGGCGGCGCTCGGTCGCCAACGCACAGCGTCGCGTCAGTTCGCGTCGGCACGCCTCGGGCGACGTCTGTTGGCGCACCGCCGCAGCGTCGAGCGCGCCAGCCAGTGCCGCGGCACGCAGTTCGTCGAGCCAGGCGCGCGCGCACCGCGTGCGCACGGCGGCCGGCGCGGCCACGCTGTCGGCGGCACGCAGCAGCAGGTCGACGGCGGGCAGCGCACGCAGCGCATCGGAACGGTCGGAGTCGGTTCTAGGCATCGTCGCGAGCGTCGCTACCATACCGCACCTCGCATGCAGAGCGCCGCACCGAAGACGCCGCGACCCGACCCGCGCGAGTCCATGCTCGCCAAGGGCCTCGGCCTGCCGGACCTGCTGGCGCGCGTGCTGCTGGCCCGCGGCATCGACACCGTCGACCGGGCGAAGGCGTTCTTGCGCCCCGACCTGGCGGCGCTGCACGACCCGTTCGCGTTCACCGCCATGCCGAAGGCCGTCGAACGCATCCACCAGGCGCTGCGCAGCGGCAAGCCGATCCTGATCCACGGCGACTACGACGTCGACGGCATCAGCGGCACCGTGCTGCTGCACAAGTTCTTCCAGCTGCTGCACGCCAGCAGCAAGCCGTTCATCCCCGCCCGCGCCGACGGCTATTCGTTCTCGCGCGCCAGCATCGACGCGATCGTCCAGGGCGGCTTCGACCTGGTGATCTCGGTCGACAACGGCACCAACGCCATCGGCCCGATCACCGAGCTGCAGCAGCGCGGCATCGACGTCATCGTCACCGACCACCACGGCACCAGCGACAACATCGCCCCGGCGTTCGCCGTGCTCAACCCGCGCCTGCCCGACGCCGGCTACCCCGACCGCAACCTCGCCGGCTGCGGCGTCGCCTTCCGGCTGGCGGCGGCGCTGGCCAACTCGCTGACCGGCAGCCTGCTGCAGAGCGACGAGTTCCGCGAGTTCCTGGTCGACGCGATGAGCTACGTGGCGCTCGGCACCGTTGCCGACGTGGCGCCCCTGTGCGGCGAGAACCGCACGCTGGTCTTCCACGGCCTGCGCTCGCTCGGCCAGAGCCGCAATCCGGGCATCCGCGCCCTGCTCGACGCCGCCGGCCTGCAGCACCGCGGCGTCGCCGTCGAGGACATCGCCTTCCGGCTGGCGCCCTTGATCAACGCCGCCGGCCGCGTCGGCCACGGCCTCGACGCCGTGCAGCTGCTGTGTGCGCCTGGCTACCGCGAGGCGCAGGAAGCGGCCAAGGTCCTCGAACGGCACAACGAAGAACGCCGCCGCGTCGAACGCCAGCTGCAGGACGAGGTCAT
>JBILEY010000233.1:0-8248 GCA_044351865.1 Planctomycetota bacterium
GCCGCGTCGTCAGCAGGCCGAAGCGGCGCTGCAGCACATCGCCGCGCAGCAGCAGCGTGAAGCCGTGGAACTGCACCAGATTGCCGAGCGTGCTGGTCAGCACGCCGAACGTCATCACGACGAACAGCAGGCCCAGCAGGAGGCCGCCGACGACGAGCGGTGAGAACTGTCCGAGCCACTGCCGCACGTCCTGCGCGGCGCCGGCCATGCGCGCGGCGAAGCCGAGCTGGTCGGCGAGCTGCAGCGCCGCGAAGCCGGTGACGAAGAACGCCGACAGCCGCAGGTCGGTCAGGCCGCGCAGCAGCAATTCCCAGCTGGTGCTGCGGTGCACGATCCATTCGGGCTCGGGCGGCGGCGGCAGCCGAGGTGCCTGCGCGTCCGCCGTCGTCGCGGCTTCGCCGGCGTCGGCGGCCAGGGTGGGCAGTTTGCGTGAGCGCGCCGCCAGCAGCACCTCGCGCAGGTGCTCGGCTTGTTCGCGCGACAGCGCGTCGAGCTGCGCTTCGACGCCGCGACCCGACGCGGTCTCGACCAGCACGACGGTCAGGCCGAGTGCACGCCGCAGGATCGTCGACTCGAAGCCGAGGTCCTGGATGCGATCGAGCGGGATGCGCCGTTCCTGCCGTTCGAGCAGGCCTTCGCGCACGCGCAGTTCGTCGCCGGTCAGCGTGAACTCGAGCGTCAGGTAGCGCGCCAGCGCGTAGCCGAGGTGGAACACGAACAACGCACCGCCGATGCCGACGAACAGCCACTGCTGCAGCACGAGGCCGAACACCACCGGGAGCATCGCTTGCCGCAGCGCATCGACGAGGCGCAGCAGCAGGATCGCGGGATGCAGGTGGCCGCGCGCCAGCACGGGTGCTTCGGTGCTGGGTGTCGTCGCGGCGTCCGCGCCGGCGGCCTCGGCGGGGGCCGGCGTCGTCGGCGCGGTGCCGTCGGTGGTCGGCTCCCGCGGCGCCTCGGGCGGCGGGGCCGCCGGATCAGAGTCGTCCGTCACCGCGGGCCTCGAGGATGCGGTCGCGCAGTTGCTGGGCCAGGCCCGGGGCGAGCCCGGGCACGCGGAACGCCGAGCCTTCGTTGCCGGCGGTGAACACGACCAGCGTGGCGAGGCCGAACAGTCGCTCGAGCGGGCCGCGCACGAGGTCGACGTGCTGCATGCGACGCACTGGCACGGCGCGTTCTTCGACGAACAGGATGCCGTAGCGCATCACCAGCAGGTCGCCGAGGAAGCCGAAGCGCCAGCGCGCGTAGGCCAGCGGCGGCGTCAGCAGGCCGAGCAGCAGCAGGCCGCTGCAGGCGCCGAGCAGCAGGTACTCGTAGCCGTCGTTCCAGCCGCTCCAGTGTTCGCGCAGCAGCGGGCGGCCGACGAACCACGCCAGCGCCGTCAGCACGACCGCGGTCAGCAGGTCGCTGCACAGCCAGTAGGCGACGACGCGACCTTGCAGGCGGGTGGTCGGTCGCAGGGAGGCCTCGCTCATTGCGCGCAGCGTGCCGGCCTTGGCGACCTGGCGCAACCGCGGGCCGCCATTCGGCCCATGGGCGCCCGGCGCCGGGGCGCTCAGCGCGCCGCGTTCTGCATGCCGGCGTGGATCTCGGCGACGCCGGTGGTGATCTGCTGGATGCCGCTCGCCTGTTCCTTCGTGCTGGTGGCGATCTGGTCGACCAGCCCGGCGAACTTGGTCGTCGCCGCGACGATCTCGTTCAGGAAGCCGTCGACCTCCTGCGAGATCTGGTTGCCGCGCTGGGCGCGGCTCGACGCCTCGGCGATCAGCGTCGAGGTGTTGCGTGCGGCCTCGGCGCTGCGCTGCGCCAGGTTGCGCACTTCCTCGGCGACGACGGCGAAGCCCTTGCCCGATTCGCCGGCGCGCGCCGCTTCGACGGCGGCGTTCAGCGCCAGCAGGTTGGTCTGGAACGCGATGTCGTCGATGACCTTGATGATGCGCGAGATCTCGCTGCTCGACGTGGCGATGGCGCCCATCGCCTCGACCATGCGCTGCATCGCCGCGGTGCCGCGCACGGCGGACGACTCGGCGGCCTTGGCCAGCGACTGGGCGTCGGCGGCGCTGGTGGCGCTGCCCTTGACGATCACCGACATCTCCTCGAGCGCGGCGGAGATGCCCTGCAGCGACGAGGCGTTGGCGGTCGCGATCTCGCCGGCGGCGCGCCGCAGTTCCTGGTTGCCGTCGCCTTCGGCGGCGCGGCTCTGGGTCTCGGCGTGGGCCGAGCGCTCTTCGGCGAGCTGGCGACCCAGCTCCGCCGCCGTCCGCGTCTGCGCGGCGAGAGCCTGTTGCTCGCGACGCTGCTGCAGCAGCGTCCACGCCACGGCGGCGATGGTGGCGACCAGCAGGGTGCCGAGGGCAAGGTGTCCGCGCAGGGAGAAGGCGTTCCAGGACAGGATCGTGGTCGCGGCGGCGGCGAGCACGGGGATCGTGGTGACGAGTGCGTTCATGGTGGCGGTGCCGGCGGTGTCGAGCCGGGTGGTCATCGAGCCGGGTTCGCCTCGGGATTGAGCCCATCGGGGAAACCCCGGAGAGGTAGGCTGCCGCGGCCCCGTGAACGCCATGACGCCCGGACGCCCTCTGTTGACCCTGTTCGCCGCCGCGACCTTCGTGGCTGCCGTGCCAGCGCAGCAAACCGCGCCGGGGCCAGCGTGGGCCGCCGCGGTCGAGGCGGAGCTGGTGGCGCAACAGCGCCAGGACCGCATCCCCGGCCTGTCGTGTGCGGTCGCGGTGCGCGGCGAGCTGCTCTTGCGCCTGGGCCTCGGTCTCGCCGACGTGGAGAACGACGTGCCGGCATCGCCGCAGACCGTCTACCGCCTGGCCTCGATCAGCAAACCGATCACCGCCGTGCTGGCGATGCAGTTGGTCGAGCAGGGCAAGCTCGACCTCGACGCCGACGTGCACACGCTGGTGCCGGCATGGCCGGCGAAGCCCTGGCCGGTGACCACGCGCCAGTTGCTGGCGCACCTCGGCGGGGTGCGGCACTACCTGCGCGAAGCGGAGAGCACCGTGCACTACGCGACGCAGACCGCGGGCCTCGCCTGCTTCGCCGCCGATGCGCTGCTGCACGAACCGGGCAGCAAGTACCACTACAGCACCTACGGCTACAACCTGGTCGCGGCGGTGGTCGAGGCGCAGAGCGGCCAGCCGTTCGCGCAGGTGCTGCGCGAACGCATCGCGGTGCCGGCCGCGGCGCCGACGCTGCAGGACGACGACGTGCGGCGCATCGTGCGCGGGCGGGCGCAGGGCTACGTGCGCGTCGGCGACACGCTGCAGAACAGCGAGCTGATGGATGCGTCGTACAAGCTCGGCGGCGGCGGCCTGTGTGCGTCGGCCGAGGACCTGGCGCGCTTTTGCGTGGCGCTGCTCGACGGCAAGCTGGTGGCGCCGGCGACGCTGCAGGCGATGGCGACGCGGCAGCGGACCAGGTCCGGCGAGGAAGTCGACTACGGCCTCGGACTGCGCGTCGACCGCGTCGGCGACCGGCAGCTGTGGTGGCACAGCGGGGCGCAGTCGCGCGTCAGCACGATGCTGCTGCTGGTGCCGGCCGAACGCGTGGCCGTGGTCGTGCTGTGCAACCTGGAGAAGGTGCGGCTGCAGCCGCTCGCACGGCGCATCGCCGAGCTGGTGGCGCCGCTGCCGGCCGCGGCGGCGGGCGAGAAGGCGCCGGCGGCCGGCAGGCCGGCGGAGGTGCGCTGATGCGCGCGTTCTGGTCCGTGCTCGGCAACTCGCAGAAGCTCGACGGCGGCGCCATGTTCGGCAACGCGCCGAAGGCGATGTGGCAACGCTGGGCGCCCGCCGACGAACAGAACCGCATCGACCTCGCCTGCCGCTGCCTCGTCGTGCGCGACGGGGCGCGCGTCGTGTTGTGCGAAGCCGGCATCGGTGCGTTCTTCGCGCCGGAGCTGCGCCGCCGCTACGGCGTGCAGGAGGAACGGCACGTGCTGCTCGAGCAGCTCGCCGCGATCGGCGTGCAGCCCGCCGAGGTCGACGTCGTCGTGCTGTCGCATCTGCACTTCGACCACGCCGGCGGGGTGCTCGCCGCGCATCGCCACGGCGAACCGCTGTCGCTGGTGTTCCCGAACGCGCACTACGTCGTCGGCGAAGCGGCGTGGCAGCGCGCCCTGCGGCCGCACCCGCGCGACCGCGCCAGCTTCGTGCCGGAGCTGCCCGGGCTGCTCGAAGCCACCGGCCGCGTCGAACGGCTCGCCGGCGAGCGCAGCGAACTGCTCGGCGATGGCTACCGCTTCCATCGCAGCGACGGCCACACGCCGGGCATGGTGCTGTGCGAAGTGGCGACGGCGCGCGGGCCGCTGCTGTTCTGCGCCGACCTGATCCCGGGCGTGCCGTGGGTGCGGCGCGCGATCACGATGGGCTACGACCGTTACCCGGAGCAGCTGATCGACGAGAAGACGGCGTTGCTCGCCGACCTGCACGACCGCGGCGGTCGCTTGTTCTTCACGCACGATCCGCAGGTCGCGGCGTGCGGCCTCGAACGCGACGAGGCCGGTGCTCTGGTGGCGGCGGCGCCGGTGGCCGCGTTGCGCGGCGAGGCCTGACGCCCCGGCGGCTGCTGGGCCAGCCCTTTTGGGCCAGCGCCTATTGGGCCAGCGCCTGCACGTCGGTCTGCAGCTGCTGGCTCTGGTCGAGCAGTTGCGCGTTGGCGTGCAGCGCGCCGGCGACCGCTTCGCCGAGTGCGGTGGCGCTGGTCTGGATGGCGCGGATCGACGCGTCGGCGCCGTCGATCAGCTGCAGGCCCTTCTGCGCCTCGTCGTTCGCCTTCGCGGTCGCGGCGGCGAGTTCGGCGCCGCGCTGCTGCACGTTGCGGGCGAACGCCTCGATCTGCTGCGCCGCCTCGCTCGAGCGCGCCGACAGGCCGCGCACTTCCTCGGCGACGACCGCGAAGCCCTTGCCGTGATCGCCGGCGCGCGCCGCTTCGACCGCGGCGTTCAGCGCCAGCAGGTTCGTCTGGAAGGCGACCGACGAGATCATGTTGGTCACCTGCGCGATCTGGCCACCGGCCTCGACCAGCGCCTGGATGTCCTTCTGGCTCGCCTGCACGGCGCCGGCGAGTTCCTGGAAGCGGCGCACGGTCTGCTGCAGCACCTCGCTGCCTTCCTGCGCGTGCTGCTGGTTCTCCTTGCCGATCGCCTCGAGCTGCTTCGTGCGCTCGACGTTGCCGGTGATGCTGGCGCCGATGCCGCGGAAGCCGTCGACGATGCTGCGCACGGTCGCCGCCGCTTCGGCGCGGGCGGCTTCGACGCGTTCGGTCAGTTCCTGCCGCGACGCTTCGATCTCGCTCTTCGCACGGTCGGTGTCGTGCACCAGCTGGGCGACGCGCCGCATCTCGGCCATCGCCATGCGGCACACGAGCACCAGCACCGAGACCTCGAGCACGACGTAGCCGGCGTGCTCGAGCACGCGCAGCACGTCGACGGTGTCGGTGCCGAACACACTGCGCGGCAGCAGCAGGCCGCGGCCCAGGTGGTCGACGGCGATCGTCACCATGCCGGTCAGCATGACCTGCCAGTCGCGGTAGGCGGCGAGGAACGCCAGCGACACGAACACGGCGAAGTGCACTTCGATGCGGCCGCCGCCGACGTGGATGAAGAGCGCGCTGAGCAGCATCACCGCCACCGCGGCTGTGTGGCGCGTCAGCGCCTGGCCGGGCTGCGTGCGCGTGAACCAAGCGAGCGCCGCCGCCGAGCCGCCGCCGACCAGCAGGGCTGCGAGCACGTGCGTGTGCGGCGACACCGACGTGCCGGCCCACGCGTGTGGCGTGTAGAGCCAGGCGAGCAGCAGGGCGACCGTGGCTTCGACCGCGACCAGCCAGGCCATGCCGCGGTCGACGGTGGCGCAGAAGTCGCGATGGTCAGCGAGCAGTCGGGTCGAGACGGGGTCGTTCGTGGTCGCAGCAGGAGCCGTCATGCGAAGTGCTATCGGCCTGCAGGGGGCATCCGAATACAGCTGTAGTGGCCTGGGGTTTTCCCGCATCGCGGAGGCTGGCGACGAGGGTGCGGCCGGCGAGGTTGTCGCCTTGGTGGCCGCGGCCCGCGGTCACGCCCCCGGTGAAGCGCAGGCGACCGTCGGTGGCGAACAGCAACACGTGTCCGGACGTGCGCAGGCCGAGTTGCGTTGCGAGCGCACCGTCGCGATCGTCGATCGCAGCGCCGGCGGGCAGTGTGCGACGCAGGTCCGACGCCGCGCGGGCATCCCACGCCGGCGGTGGCGACGAGGGCGTGTGCACCAGCACACGCAGCACCGGCGGTGGCGCGTCGGCGAGGGCTCGCTGCAGTTCGGCCAGCGTCGCCGGCAGGCACGGGCACTGCGGATGCGCCGCCAGCAGCAGCAACGGCTGGGTGCGATCCCAGTGCAGCGCTGCAGCCAGCTCCTGCGGCACGGCGGCCGGTGGCTGCCCGGGGTCGCCAGCCGCCGTCGTGTGCTCGAGCAGCAAGGCCTGTCCGACGGCGACCAGGGTCGCCCAGGCGGCCAGCACGGCGACGGCGGAACGGCGCATGCGCCTGCATCGGCGGCACCGGTGCCACGGCTGAACGGGCGCCGGGGCGGGGGCGTTCGGGTCAGCGCTTGCCGTCGGCACCGCCGGCCGGCGCCGGCTTCTCCGCCGCCTTCTTCGCCGCGTCAGCGTCGTCGATCCGCTTCTTCGCCCGCTGCTCGAGCGGCCCGCAGTGCTGCTGCAGCAGGCCGTCGTTCCGCGGCTGTTTCATCTCCGGCTTCTGGTCGAGCAGGTAACCAAGCTGCAGCAGCGCCTTGTCGCGCGGTGCGCCGTCGTCGGCTTTGTCGTAGGCGTCGAGCGCCTTGGTCAGCGCCTGCACCCGGCCGTTGATCGTGTGCACGTCGCGCATCGCGTCGACGAACTGCAGCTCGCCGTCGCTGCCCTTGTCGACCTTCGGATCGAACGGCAGCACGTGCAGCAGCGTGTGGTGCTTCTGCTTGTCGCGCTTCTGCAGCACGAACAACGCGAGCGTGTCCTCGGTCAGCGACACCGCGCCGTCCTGCAGCAGCTGCCGCTGGTCCTTGCCGTCGGGCAGGCGCGCCACCTGCAGATCGAACGCGACCTGCACCTTGCCGTTCTTGCCGCGCAGCAGGAGCCGCGGTTGCAGCGTCGCGGTCGCCGGCACCTTGAAGTACTGGGTGCCTCCAACCGAGCTGACCGAGCCGCCGCCGCCGAGCTTGCCGTCGGCGAGGCGCTCGCGTTTGCCCTCCTTCCAGCTGGCGAGCTTGCCGACGGCGACGACCAGCTCCGGGTCGTCGAGTTCGCCGGCGTAGTCGACGTAGCGACCGCCACCGGCGGCGAGGTTCATCGCCGGCAGGCTGACGTCCGGCAGCTTGGGGGGAGTGGGATCCTGCGCGTGGGCCGTCGCCGCGAGCAGCGGCAGCAGCCAGGCACGCGCGGAGGGGAGACGCGCGACGAAGAGGGACATGAGGTCGCCGAACGCGCGCCAGGGCACCGAACTCCGCGGCCCCGGCGCCGCGCCCGTCACCTCACGACCTTCGCCACCGCGTCGTAGTTCGGCTCCTGCGCGATCTCGGGCACCAGCTCGGTGTGCACGACCTTGCCCGTCTTGTCGATGACGACGACGGCGCGCGCGAACAGACCCGCCAGCGGGCCGTCGGCCATGGTGACGCCGAAGTCCTTGCCGAAGTCGGGGCCGCGATACCAGCTCGCCGGCACCACCTTGTCGATGCCCTCGGCCCCGCAGAAGCGCTTCTGCGCGAACGGCAGGTCCTTCGACACGCAGACGACGACCGTGTTCGGCAGCGACGCCGCCTGCTGGTTGAACTTGCGCACCGACGTGGCGCAGACGCCGGTGTCGATGCTCGGGAAGATGTTCAGCACGACGTTCTTGCCCACGAGGTCCACGCTGCCGAGCGGGCTCAGGTCGATCTTGGTCAGCACGAATGTCGGGGCGGCGGTGCCGACCTTGGGCAGCTCGCCGACGGTCGACACGGGGGAACCTTTGAACGTGATCTTGGCCATGGTCGCCGAGGTGTAGAGGGGCGGGGCGCGTTCGGCCAAGGGCAGCTGCGGGATCTGCTGCGGCGGTGGGGAGCGCTTTGGAGTGGGAAGATCACGGAGCGGTCGGGCTCCTGCCTTCGGTCACCCCAGCTCGACGATTCGTTGGCCCGATTCGTAAGCCGCCAGAATCTGCTCCATTGATTTGGAGACCGCCGACAACAGGGCGGACTTGCGGCAGTTGCCGAGGCGAATCCACAGCAGGCGCCCCCTGTCC
>JBILEY010000450.1:0-4379 GCA_044351865.1 Planctomycetota bacterium
TGCTGATGACCCCGCGTTGCTCTTGCAGAGCGATCTGCCAGATCGCCCGGTCGTCCGCCTCTTCGAGTCCCCGGTCGGTCGCGTGGTCGGCCTCGTGCCCGAGTTCGACGAGGTGTCGCGCCAGCGACAACGGCAGCTGGTTGTCGACGAGGAACCTCACGCGACCCGGATCACCGCGTGCTTGGTCTGGTGTGCTGCGTAGGCAATCGCCGCAAGGATGTCCTCTCGCTGCAGGCTCGGGTAGTCCGCGAGGATCTCCTCGAACGAGGCTTCGTTCGCCAGCAGCTCGAGAAGGTCGGTGACTCGGATGCGCTTGCCGCGGATGCAGGGACGACCGCCGCACTTGCCGGGTTCGATCGTGATGCGAGACAGAAGGTCCGTCGTCATGGCCCCAATCTATCGGTCCTGAGTGGCTCGGCAACGGGCCCGCATGCCGCGGAATGCGAGTCCTCCAAGCGAAGCTCCAGCCGCGCACCGTCCTAGGCCGATAGGACGGTGGTGCAAGTTCGCGTCGATCCTCACAGCCTGGTGCCGCCGAGCCAACAGCTCGTTGCGGCCGTGCTCGACGCGATCGCCAACGGCGAACTGCGACCCGGCGACAAGTTGCCGGCGGTGCGCGCGCTGGCCGAGCAGGCGCTGGTCAATCCGAACACCGTCGGCAAGGCGTGGCGCGAGCTCGAACACCTTGGGGTGACCGAAGGCCGCAACGGTTCGGGCGTGTTCGTGACGCCGGGTGCGGTCGACGTCGCCAAGGCGGTGCGGCTCGCCGAGACGCTGGCGGCGCTGCGGCTCGCGGTGCAGCAGGCACTGCGCGCGGGCCACGAGGGAACGGTGCTGCTCGACGTCGTGGGGACGATGGCGCGCACGCACGCGGCGGGGGAACGGCAGGACGACCACGAAGGGGAGCGGAGCAAGGCATGAACACGAACCAGACGAACGGTGGTGCGGGGATTCCGGTGTTGGCGGTGCAGGGCCTCGAGGTGCGCTTCGGCCGGAAGCGCGTGCTCGACGGTCTCGACCTGTCGCTGCACGCCGGCACGACGACGGTGCTGCTCGGCGAGAACGGGGCCGGCAAGAGCACGCTGCTGCGCGTGCTGCTCGGTCTGCTGCGACCGCGTGCCGGCACCGTGCGCGTGTTCGGCCAGGATCCGCTGCAAGCGCACCGCGCGGTGCTGCAGCGCATCGGCTACGTGCCCGACGTGCCGGACTGCCCGACGTGGATGACGGCGCGCGACCTGTTCGGATTCCTGCAGCCGCACTACCCGACGTGGAGTGTGGCTCGCTGCAATGAGCTGTGCGAACGCCTCGCGGTGCCGCTGCGCACGAGGTTCGCGTCGATGTCGCGCGGCCAGGGCATGAAGGCGATGCTCGTCGGCGCGCTCGCGTTCGAGCCGGAGCTGCTGTTGCTCGACGAACCGTTCGCCGGCCTCGATCCGCTGGTGCGCGAACAGGTGCTGCAAGGTGTGCTGACGGCGCTGCAGCAAGGTGGCCGCACGGTGCTGTGTGCGACGCACGAACTCGAGATCGCCAGCCGCATCGCCGACCGGATCGCGGTGCTGCAGCAGGGCCGCATCGTGAAGCACGGCACGCTCGGCGAAGTGCTCGGCCAGGACGAACCGGTGGCGGCGCCGAGTGGGCTGCATCGTCTGCTCGCCGAGGTCGCGGCTGCGCGCGAGGAAGTGACGGCATGAACCTCGTGCTCACCTACTGCTGGCGCGAGTGGCGCGCGCAGCGGGCCTTGCTCGGTGGCTTCGTCGGCATCGGGCTCGCGGCGTTGTGCCTCGCGTTCACGCTGGCGCCCGAGACCTTCTGGCAGGAACGCGGCCAGCGTGCGTTCGCGTTGGCGTGGTTCGTCGTGCTCGGCGGCGGCAGCGTGATCGCCTTCGCGGCGCCGCAGCTGGTGCGCAGCGAGTTCGGCAGCAAGGGCGACCAGTTCGTGCGCCGCATGCCGGGCGCCTTGCGCGCATCGTTCCGGGGCAAACTGCTGTTCCTCGTGCTCGCCGCGGTGGCGCTGCCGCTGCTCGGGCTCGTCGTCGGCCAGGTCTTCCTCGCAGCGTGTGGGCTCGGTCCGGCGGACGTGTTCCGCAGCGACTACGCGGGCGATGTGTTCTTCGACTGGCAGTGGCCGGTCGTCTGGCTCGGCTACGGCGCGCTGCTGATTCCGTGGGTGTGGGCGATCGGCACGTGGCTGCCGAACGGGCGCATGGCGCTCGGTGCGGTGCTGGTGTTCTGGCTCGTGCTCGGTGTCGGCGTGCGCGCCGCACTGAGCTTCGCGCCGGGCCTGCTGCCGCAGCTCCAGTACGAGCCGTGGATCGCCGCCGCGTCGGCGCTCGGCTTCGTCGTCGCGTTCGTGTCGTGGACCATCGGCCGGCGTGGTGGTGGGGCGTGGCGCTCGGCGCGCTGCGGGTTGCTGGCGACGTCGCTCGGGCTGTTGCCGCCGCTGCTGTGGCTCGGCGAACGCGTCTACGACTACCACCATCCGGATCCGCGCTGCGTCGAACGCTTGGACGTCACCGGCATCTCGCCGGACCACCGCTACGTGCTCGCGCGACTGCAGTCGCAGGCCAGCTACCAGTACACGTTGCCGTTCCGCATCGACCTGCAGGATGGCTCGGCGACGCAGTTGGCCGGCGTCGGCCTCGACCTGCGACCGGACCTGCTGCGGCCGACGACGTTCATGCTGTCGGGCGAAGCGCGCTACTTCGGCGGCTACGAGTGCTCGTTGTGGCCAGAACGACTCTGCGGCTACCGCGTGTTCGACCTGCAGACGGGGACGTGGGTCGATTCCGTGCAGACCGGCGACCCGCAGGCGATGCGTGCCGAAGCGCTGCGAGTCGTGCGCACACAGCTGATGCCGCAGGATCACGGGCCCGCGTTGTTCGCTCCGGATGGGGTGCGTTCCTGGTTCGACGGTGACGAACTGTGCTTCGCGGCGCCGAGCGGCGGCATCGAGCGGGTGCGTTGGAATGGCGAACTGCCGGTCACGCTGCGCGCGCGGGGCCACGGCTTCGTCGCATGGGGCAAGCCGGAGCAGTGGTTCGATCTGACGACGCGCACGGCGATGCGTCCGGACGACGAACGCGACCTGGTGTTCTTCGTGCGTGGCACGCAGCTGCTGCAACGCCACCGCCGCGGGGGCGTGTGGCTGCGTCGGGATGCGGGCAGCGAAGCGTTCGTCGAAGTGGCAGCGCTCGCCAACGCGGAGCTGCTCGGCCTCGTCGACGACGAGCGCGTGCTGTGCTCGCGGCGCAGCAAGCACTCCTGCGAACTGTTCGTCTGGCGGCCAGCGGACGGCGCCGTGCTGCCGATCGCGGTGCCCGGCGCCGCCGGTCTGAGGTCGCTCGGCGTCGCGGCCCCGATGCGGCAGCAGGGTTCGCTGCTGCCGCGTGCACCCGACGGCAGCCTCTGGCTCACGGTCGTCGATGCGAACCGCGAGGGCGTGCGCTTCGTGCGTTGGGATCCGTCGACCTCGATGGCGACGGACCTGCCGTTCGCTTCGAGCGAACGCTACGCGCTGCTGCTCGCCTGGCCCGATGCGCACTCGGCGCTGCTGCAGGAGGGGACGACGATCCAGCGCATCGTCGTCGCGACCGGCCAGCGCACGCAGCGGTTCCCGCCGCGCCGCTGATTTCCTGGCTGCGCGCTCGCATTGTCGGGAGGCTGCGTGCATCCTGCGGCGCATGAAGAAGGCACTCTTCGCGTTCTCTCTCCTCTCGCTTTCGTTCGTTGCCGCGTGCGGCGGCGTTGCCTCCAAGGCCGCTGGGGTCTACGAGCTCGACAAGGCTTCGCTCCGCGCAGCGATGCTCGGCATGATGCCGCCTGAGGCGCAGAAGGAACCGAAGGCACTCGAGGCGATCGACGGCATGGTCAACGGCACGCAGGTGTCGTTCGACCTGAAGGCCGACGGCACCGCGGCGATGAACGCCAAGACGACGATGTTCGGCAAGACCCAGGAAGACTCGGCCACCGGCACGTGGAAGCTCGACGGCAACAAGCTGACGATCCAGACCAAGGACAAGGCCGGCAAGGAAGAGACGAAGACGGTCGACTACGTCGATGGCTCGTTCTCGGTCGAGGAGGAGAAGGGCGGTCAGAAGATGAAGATGACCTTCCGGAAGAAGTGACCGGCGGCGCCTCCGTGCGCCGGACGGGGACTCGGGGATGACGGGGACTCGGGGATGGCGCTGCGGCCGCAGTTCCTCAAGAATGCGGCGCTGATCCTCGAGGACTCCCCGATGAAGAAGCTGCTGCTCGCGTTGGTTCCCGCTCTGTTGTTCGCCGCTTGTGGTCACGACCACGCTCACGGTTCCGCGTCCGACCACCCGCTCGGTGGCCAGTGGAAGCAGGACACCGGTGGCAAGGGCGAAGGCTTCGGCCTC
>JBILEY010000118.1:0-12629 GCA_044351865.1 Planctomycetota bacterium
GCGCCCCCATCAGTAACCCCATCCCCGCCGGCGACGATCCGGTGGCGCAGCTGCAGTTGCTGCGCAACGAAGTGCTGCCGTGCACCCGCTGCAAGCTGCACCAGGGTCGCCAACACACGGTGTTCGGCGAAGGCAACCCGCGTGCGCGCGTGATGTTCATCGGCGAAGCCCCGGGCGCGCGCGAGGACCAGAGCGGGCGGCCGTTCGTCGGCGACGCCGGCCAGTTGCTGGACCGCATCCTCACCGGCGCGATGGGCCTGCAGCGGCAGGACGTCTACATCGCCAACATCAACAAGTGCCGACCGCCGGGCAACCGCGCCCCCGAGGCGGACGAGGTCGCCGCCTGCTTGCCGTTCCTGCGCCAGCAGATCGAGATCGTGCGCCCGGAGGTGCTGGTCTGCCTCGGCCGCACCGCCGCCCAGAACCTGCTGAGCACGACCGCCAGCACCACGGCGCTGCGCGGCCGCGAACTCGACTACCTGGGCATCCCGGTGGTCGTCACCTGGCACCCGGCCTACTTGCTGCGCGAGCCGGCCCACAAGCGCGAAACCTGGGAGGACATCAAGCGGGTCAACCGCCTGCTGGGTCGCCCGGAAGTGCCGCCGGCGTCCGGGGCCTGAGCTCTCCTTCCGAGCCGCCGCGACCCGGGACCGGTCCAGCACGAGGTCGTCGCCGTCTGCCCCCCGCGTCGGCTGCGTGCAAGCCGGGGTCGGTCGGCGCCGCCGTCGAAGCGAACGACGGAAAGGCCTGCGATCGCGGTGGCAGCAACCTTGACCACTCCTGTTGGCCTCGCTACGGTCCCGCGACCCTGTGGCCCGGTAGCGTCCCTCGACGGCCCAGGATTCGTTCGTTCGTGACGTGCGCGACGCCCCTCCGCGCGAGTCTGTGGCATGCAGACGTCGTGTGGCGGCACGCGCATCTTGCGACGCGCGATCGTTCTTTGCCCTCCACGTTCGTTCGTCCGGCCGCGACCACACCATTCTCCCTCGAGCGATGCGCATCGCTCTCGTGAGGTCGCAGCGCCGCGGGCGACTCGAATCGGCAGCCCCCTCTCCCCGATCGCCACTTCTGCAGGCTTCTCAGCATGATCAAGGTCCAGTCCCTGCGCTTGCGCGGCCTCTGTGCATCCACTCTGCTCGCCCTGGCCGCGTGTTCGGGTTCGCCCACGGAAGCAGTCGACAAGAATGGCTCCGGCGGCGGTACGGCCGGCGGCACGGAAGGCACGGCGCTGACGGCGCCCGCCGGCAAGCAGGACCCGCAGGGCAACCAGGGTTCGCAGGACCCGCGCGACACGCCGGCCCTGGTCGCCAAGGTGCTGGAGAAGGCGCGAACCAATCTCGAGCTGCGTTTGTTCGCGGACGCACGCGACGACGCGGCCTATGCCCTCGAGCTGCAGCCGAACAACGCGGAAGCGCGTGACATCCTCGCCCGCTGCACGGCAGTGCTCGGCGGTGACCCCGGCGTCGGCCTGAGGAATCAGGTGCGGGACATGGTGCTGGAAGATCGCATCCGCCAGGAGCGCGAGCGCTCGCAGATCGAGAACGAACTGCGCCTCGGCGATGCGCTGATGGAGCAGGGTGAGTTCGGCCGCGCCCTCGAGCGCTACGAAACGGCGAAGGCGCTGTCGCTCTACTCGCCCTACATGCAGGCCAACGACGAGCTGAAGAAGCGCGCCGAGTTGAGCTACCAGCAGGCTGTCGAGCGCAAGCGCAAGGCCGAGCTCGAGTCGACCGAACGCAGCCGCGTCGAGTCGCAGGCCGAGCTGGCGCGCCGCCTGCGCGACCAGGAGATCGCCCGCGAAGAGCGCGTCGAGAGCCTGCTCGAGACGGCCAACGTCATGTTCATGAACGAGCAGTACAACGAGGCGATCGCGAAGCTCGATCAGGCCTTGCTGCTCAACCCGACGCACCCGATGGCGATCTCGCTGCGTGAGCTGGCCGATCGCGCCCGCCACAACGCGGCGATGAACGAGCACCGCGATCGCTACCGCGAGAACTGGCACCGCACGTTCCAGGAGCTGAAGCAGACCATCATCCCGCAGACGGAGACGGTGCTGTTCGACCCGAACATCTGGGACAAGGTCAGCCAGCGCAAGCCGGCGAGCTACGACTCGCTCGCTTCGGCCGAAGCTCCTGGCGACGCCGAGGTGCGCAAGCGTCTCGAGCGCCAGGCCGAACCGGTGCGCATCTCGCGCGCGACGGTCAAGGACTGGGCGCTCTACTTCCAGGAGCGCTCGGGTGTGACCTTCCTCGTCTCGCAGGAGGTCAAGGACCTGCCCGAGGACAAGACGACGCTGACCGACTTCGCGATGGACTCGCGCACGATCGCCGAGACCCTGCAAGCGATCCGCCTGGTCACCGGCGTCGCCTACAAGATCAAGGACAGCATGGTCCACCTGGTCACGCCGGAGAAGGCGATCGGGGACCTCTACCAGCAGCCCTACGCCGTCAACGAGCTGATCGTGAAGATCAACGGTCGTCCGGGCCCGAACCTGCGCCTGCCGACCGCCGGCGACGACCAGCCGACCTTCCAGCCGGAGATCGAAGCCGACAAGCCGTCGGTGTTCGACGAGACCAAGCTGGCCGACCTGATCAAGAACACGATCGAGCCGGAGCGCTTCGCCGACAGCACGTTCGCCGTGACGGTGTCGCCGGAGCAGGGCACGCTCTACGTCGTCGCCGACCGCAAGTCGCAGGACGCCGTCGCCAAGCTGCTCGCCGACCTGCGCCGCCACGTCGGCATCCAGATCGATGTCGAGACCCGCTTCCTGAAGGTCGAGGACAACTTCCTCGAGGACGTCGGTGTCGACCTCCGCGGCCTGGGCGACCAGTCGTCGCAGGGCGTCGCCGGCCGCGGCCTCGAGAAGCAGGGCGACCGCAGCAACGCCGGCATCGACGACTTCGGCCCGCGCCAGCTGCAGAACGCCGCCGTGCCCGGCACGGTCGGCACCGGCACCTCGCCCGGCATCTTCTTCGACGATGGCAACGACGGCGACGCCATGGCGCGCGTCGAGAACCTCTACAACCAGACGCTCGGCGGGCGCAACGGCGGCCTGACCAACGCCGGCGGCCTGGCGCTGCAGTATGCCTTCCTCGACGACACCGAGCTCGAGGTCGTGCTGCGCGCGGTGTCGAAGCAGGAGCGCAGCGAGCAGATCGACGCCCCGCGCCTGTTGATCTACAACAACACGCGGGCGCACATGCTGCACCTGCGCCAGATCGCCTACATCCGCGACTTCGAAGTCGAAATCGCGCAGGCCGCCGCCGTCGCCAACCCGGTGATCGGCGTCGTCCAGGACGGTGTGGCGCTGGACGTTCGGCCGGTCGTCGACAGCGAACTGAAGTTCGTGACGATGGAGGTCCGCCCGACCGTCATGCAGCTGCAGCTGCCGATCCCGACGTTCACGACGACGCTCGGCGTCGGCCAGCCGATCTCGATCCAGTTGCCGCAGGTCACGCGCCAGACGGTGCGCACGACGCTGACGATGCCGGACGGCGGCACGGTGATGCTGGGCGGCATGCGCCTGGTCGAGCGCCAGAACCTGAAGTCGACGGTGCCGCTGCTCGGCAACCTGCCGGGACTGAGCTGGCTGTTCAGCCGCCAGGGCCAGTCGCTGCAGAACCGCAAGATCCTGATCCTGATCACCTCGCGCATCGTCCTGATGGACGAGCACGAGCCGAACCCGCTGACGCTGCCGAGCGCGCGCAGCCTGACGCGGAACTGACCCGCAGAAACGGCGCGGCCGCCCCGTCCCCTGGATGCGGCGGCCGCTTGCGTTCCGGGCTCTCGACGCAGTCCGGCACCCACGCAGTGCCCGCCCCTGCAACCCACGTCGCGAAGGGTTGCCTGGGATCGACTGAACGCGTCGGTATGCTCGTTCGTTCCCCCTCGATGGCGGCGCCGACGCCTGGCACCGCCTCCCCTTCCAGGCTCGCGCCAAGCCAGCCCGGGAGGACTCGCACACGTCCGAACCTTCGAATCTCCGGAGTCGCCAGTGATCGGTAGCAACGGCAGGCCTGTCGTCGACCTCAAGAAGCTCTGCTGCGTGATCGCGCTCGGTGCCATGGCACCGTTCGCGTTCGCCCAGGACAAGTTCGACCGCGAACTGGAGTTCGTGCGCGGCCTGGCCCGCGAGATGCGCTTCATCGAGCTCGCCAAGTCGGAGGCGGAACGCCTCGCCACCCAGTTCCGCGACGCCAGCCAGCAAGACAAGATCGCGCAGCTGTCGGTCGAGATCACCTACTACGGGGCGCGTTCGCGCAGCGACCGCAACCAGCAGCGCGCGCTGTTCAAGGAGACGATCGAGAAGAGCAAGCAGCTCGTCGATCAGTCGAAGGACGAACGCGTGCAGCTCGGCGCGCGCCTGACGCTCGCCGAAGCCTCGGCCGACTACGGCAAGTTCCTGGTCGAGGAGATCGAGATCGCGCGCACCGAGTCCCCGGACAAGGTCAAGGAGATCGAGGCCGAGGCCGCCAAGGTCTTCGACGGCGGCATCGATGCCTGCGAAACGGTGCGCAAGAGCTTCAGCGGCAGCGAGGACCCGGAGAAGCAGGGCCGCGCCTACCAGATGTGGCTGCAGGCCGGCGTGCTGATGCGCGAACAGGGCCGCGCCGACAAGGCGAACCGCAGCGTGCTGGTGACGCGCGCCATCAACCACCTGACCGAGCTGATCTACGAAGCCGGAGAAGAGACCTACGTGGGCATGCGCGCGCTGTTCGAGATCGCGCAATGCCGCGAAGTCGACGGCAAGACCACCGAAGCGATCGACAGCTACCGCAGCACGATCCGCACGATCGTGACGTCGCTCGAAGCTTCGGAAAAGGGCGAGCTCGAACTCGGCGCCGACCTCGAAGCCGCGATGTTCGAGATGCTGCAGGAGGTCTACGAGCGCGTCGGCGACGTGATGGTCAAGCAGGGCAGCCCGGAGACGGCGGACCTGTTCACCGAGTTCCGCAAGCACGTGGCGCAGTTCGGCAAGAAGGGCGCGGACCTGTTCGAGGTCGTCAGCGACGAGTTCGGCCACCTGATGCTGCTCGCCGAGAGCAAGTTCCTCGCCGAGTCGGGCGACCCGAAGAAGGTCGCCGATGCGATGGCGATGGTGAAGCGCATCAACGACAAGCACCCGAACGACTTCGTCGGCGTGCGCGCCAAGTCCGTGCTGCGCGACATCCTCGCGGTGCAGCAGAACCTGGTCAGCGGCGGCCTGCTGTTCGAGATCGCCAAGGGCGAGTTCCAGAACAAGAACATCGAGGCGGCGATCAAGGGCCTGCACAAGGCGATCCCGACGCTGACCGGCGACGACGGCAAGAAGTTTGGCCTCGAAGCCTGGCAGATGCTCGGCACGGCCTACGGCCAGACCGAGCGCTACGTCGAGGCGATCCTGGCGTTCGGCGAAGGCCTGAAGCGCCACGCCGGCGACGACGAGAAGCGCGCCGGCGACACGGCCGACTCGCTCGACCGCGCCATCTCGGCGCTGAAGCGGCAGAGCAAGAACGATCCCTACTTCGAGACGCTCTACCGCGACGCTGCCGAGCTGATCAAGACCTACTCGGTCGGCGGCGGTGCCAAGCTGTTCTGGAAGCAGGGCAACGACCTGTTCCAGACGGAGAAGAAGTACGCCGAGGCGATCGCGCAGTTCGAGCAGATCGACGCCAAGTTCCTCTACTACGAGCGCGCCCGCGTCAACATCGGCCGCGCCCAGCTGATGCTCGGCGAGTTCGACAAGGCGCGGCAGTCGCTGGCGGCCTACCGGACGTTCGCCAAGGAGAACGAGATCGAAGCGCGCGACACCGCCCGCCAGCAGGTCCGCCAGGTGGCGCTGCTCGAGGCCGACTGGGCCGAGGTGCAGATGGCCTACATGGAAGCCCGCGGCAGCGCCGAGCTGAAGCGAAAGAAGGACCTGGCGAAGTACCCCGAGGCCGTGCAGAAGGTCGAAGCCTTCCTCGCTGCCAACGAGAAGGACGGCGCGCAGAACCAGATGGTCGTCTACTCGCTCGAGTACCTCGGCCGCCTCAGCGCCGACCAGGCGCAGCTGGACAAGGCCGAAGCCGCGCGCCTGCGCCTGAAGGCGATCGACAAGGTCCGTTCGGCCAGCCTCGCGACCGACATCTTCCGCGAGCTGCAGGCACGCGCGAAGTCGCAGACCGAGGAGCTGAACAAGGCGATCGCCGGCGACAAGGGCGAGCAGGCCATCGACAAGGCCACGGCCGAGATCGAGGCCACCAACCGCAGCCTCGTCGCGCTGGGCCTCGACTACATCGCCACGTCGCCGAAGCCGCAGCTCGGCGTGCTGGTGGCGACCGCGCAGACCTGCGAGCAGCTCGGTGAGTGGCAGCGCGTCGACGAGATCGCACGCAAGATCCTCGCCGACTTCGAAGGCGACACCGCCGACCAGACCAAGAAGGTGCTGGACCAGGTCGTGCGCCCGATGGTCGGTGAGGCGCTGCTGCAGCTGCGCAAGTTCAGCGAAGCGCTGACCATGCTCGAGGCGGCGGAGAAGACCAACCCGCAGCGCCTGGACCTGAAGCGGCAGATCGCGCGCGCCCTCGGCGGCTGGCTCGAGTTCGACAAGACGGGTCGCATGCAGATCGAGCCGGGTCTCGACAAGCCGATCGAGGCCTACGCGAAGTACATGAAGGACTACTACCAGATCCGCAGCAAGACCGCGGAGATGCGCAAGTTCAGTCTGGATTGGTACCGCATGCAGTGGGAGGCCTTCTGGTTCGCCAAGCGCGCCGCCACCAAGGACTCGAAGTACAAGGGCTACGCCGACTCGATCTACGCGTCGACGCGTTCGACCGACGACTTCGCCACCCTGAAGTCGTTCGGGGCCGAGGGTCTGCGCCTGCACAAGAACTTCATGAACAACCGCAACTGAGCGCGGTGCCTCGATACCGCCTCGGCGCCCCCGCAAATCGGCCCGCTCGAACGAGAACGCCCACGTGACCACGATGCGCACTTCCCCCCTGCTGTTGGCCGGCCTGGTGCTGGCTTCGCTGGCCCCCGCCCAGAACGACGTCGTCCACCGCACTGACGGCAAGGTCGAGCGCGGCGTCGAGATCACCGAACTGCTGCTGACCGGCGTGCGCGGCAAGCGCAACGGTGGCAAGGACAACTTCGAGCTGCCGGCGATCGCCGTCGGCCGCGTCGAGTTCGGCAACCTCCCGGAAGCATTCGAGTCGGGCCGCGCGGCACTCGAGCGCGGCGACTTCGCCGCCGCGACGCAGTTCTTCGGCGACGTCAAGAGCGACCGTCCGCTGGTCAAGGCGGAGGCCGAGTTCTTCCTGATCAAGGCCGCCGTGGCCGCTGCTGCGGCCGATCGCGGTGCCGCCGCGACCGCCGCCGAGCGCGCCAAGAAGTGGCTGACCGACAACCCGAACCACCTGCGCACGCCCGAAGCGATGCTGCTGGCCGGGCGCGCCGAGCGCCTGGCTGGGACCGGTGGCGCTGCGGCGACCACGCTGCGCGAGCTCGACGAACGCGCGCTGCGCGAGTCGTTCGGCGCCGTGTGGAGCGCGCGCGCCAAGTTCGAACTGGCGATGACGCTGCTGGCCGACGGCAAGGCCGGCGAAGCGCGCACCACGTTCACCAGCGCCGCGAGCGCCGCCGACTCGGCCCTCGCCACGCCGTCGCCGGCCGACGCCGAGCTCAAGCTGCTGAAGACGCAGTCGCGCGTCGGCGAAGGCGAGACCTACCTGATCGAAAAGGACTTCGCGCGCGCCGAATCGTTCTTCAACGACCTGGCCAACAGCAACGACCCGGCCCTGACCGCCGTCGGCTTTGCCGGTGCCGGCGAAGCAATCTTCCACGTGGCCCTGGCCAGCAAGAAGGCCGACGATTTCCGCCGCGCCCAGGTCAGCCTCGCGCGCGCCAGCGTGTTCGACGTCGCCAGCGACGAAGCCAGTGCCAAGGCCAACTACTACCTCGGCCGCTGCCTGCTCGAGCTCGGTTCGGAGCGCGAGAACGACACCTGGAAGCAGCGCGCGAACGCCTACTTCCAGATCGTCGTCGCCAGCTACCCCACGTCCCGTTTTGCCGCCTTGGCCAAACAAGAGCTGGCGCGCTGACGCGCCCGCGTCCCACCGCACTTTCTGCGCCCGGCCCTTGCGCGCTGCGCGCAGCTCAGCAAACTCCCCCACTCCATCGAACCGCCCCTCTCCCGGCTTGCCCTGACTCCCAAGCCCCACCTGTCCATGATCCTGAAGAACGTCCCGTTCCTCCGTTTGCTCGCTGTCGCCACGCCCCTCCTGCTCTCTGCCTCGCTGGTGGCGCAAGACCCCGGCGCTGCGGCTCCGGCTGAGCAGGAGAGCTTCGTCATCCAGCTGTTCCAGTACCAGAACTGCGGCACGGTCGGCTACCTGATCGTCGTCATGTCTATCGTCGCCACGGCGCTGATCATCGAGAACTTCATCTCGATCACGCGCGAGAAGCTGGCACCGCCGGATCTTCTCGGCCAGATCGAGGCGTTCTTCAACGAGGACGACTTCGAAGGCGCGGCCCAGCAGTGCGAGAGCACGCGTTGCTACCTGACCAACGTCATCGGCGCCGGCCTCGCCAAGCGCGAGCACGCGTTCGAGACGATCCAGGCCGCGCTGCGCGAGATGCAGACCGAAGAGTCGGTCAAGCTGTTCCAGAAGATCGGCTGGCTGTCGCTGATCTCGGCCCTGGCGCCGATGATGGGTCTGTTCGGCACGGTGACGGGCATGTTCTTCACCTTCAGCGCGATCGCGGCAGCCGGTGGCTCGGTCAGCCCGGCGCAGCTGGCGAGCGGCATCAAGATGGCGTTGATCACGACGATCTTCGGCCTGACGGTCGCGATCCCGGTCGGCGTCATGTTCTTCACGCTGCGCAACCGCGTGATCCGCGTGTCGACCGAGATCAATGCCATCAGCGAAGAGCTGTTCGAGCGCTTCCGGACCAAGGGCTGAGAGATGGAATGAACGGCGCTGCCCCCTGCGCCGTTTGAACCCGCACCCCTCTCCCCAATCACCCACACGGCGTTCCGACGCGTCAGCGTTCGGGGCGTCGGAGGAGCGAGCCAATGTCCGACGTAACCAAGTTGGTCCAGCAGAATGTCGAGATGGACATGACGCCCATGATCGACTGCGTCTTCCTGCTGATGATCTTCTTCGTGCTGGTCATCGACCTGAGCCAGAAGAACCTCGAAGACCTAGTGCTGCCGAAGGCCCAGTTCATCGAACCGGACGACAAGCCACCGGAGAACCGTCCCGTCATCAACGTGCTGCAGAACGGCACGGTCGTCTACAACCAGAAGGTTCGATACGACCCGGCCGTCCACGGCAAGAACTACGCCCCCATCCGCGACATGCTGCTGGAGATCCGCAAGGACGGCACCAACCGCGGCACCTTGAAGCTCGTCGACGAAGTCATCGCGGGCCGGACCGTGAAGCTGATCGACGACCCCATTCTCGTGCGCGCCGACAAGTGGACCGAATGGCACTACGTCGGCGAAGTCATGAAGCAGTGCAGCATGCCTGATATTGCGTTCTGGAAGGTCGAACTGGCCTTGTCCGAACAGGACAAGGAGGAGAAGAAGAAGCCATGAGCGCACTCGATGACGCCCAGGAAGAGGTCAAGGCCGACATGACGCCGATGATCGACGTCGTGTTCTTGATGATCATCTTCTTCGTTTGCATCGACTTCAAAGTGCTGGAGTCGAAGCTCCCCGCCTACTTGCCGAAGGACAAGGGCAGCTCGCCGACCGTTGCACCACCGCAAGAGCAGTTGTCGGTCAAGATCTATGTCGAAGCCGCTGGCCAGCCGCTGTATCCGGAAGGTGCCAGCGCCGGTGTCCTGAACCCCAACACGAAGCGCCCCTACCGCTTCAAGATGCAGGGGCACAAGATCCGTTGGGAAGTAGGGCCCAAGCCCCTCTACAACATCAATGACGTCAAGGCCGAGCTGACGCGCATCGTCAAGGATCCGAATAGCATGGTTCCGGACGTGGCGAAGCAGGGCACCAAGAAGCTGCTGCCCTGTGTGGTCGAGGCCTACCCGGGCACCTTCTACGACGACGTCGCCAAGACGGCCGACGCCTGCAACGAAGCCGGCTTCAAGGAAATCAACTTCGGCGGCGGCCTCGGCGCCAAGTGACTCCAGCCGTTTGACCCAGTGGGCCTGATCCAGTGGGCCTGATCCAGTGGGGCCCGCAGGCCTCGCCAATGCGGCCGCTCCGACTTGCGTCGGTGCGGCCGCTTTGCGTTTGGCGCCTCACGCTCTCGTAGTTCGCCGTCTGCGGTGGGCCTGAACACGGTTCAGCAGAATCCCGATGCCGCGGCCCCGTCGATCGACAAAAGAACGCCGGGCCAAGACAAAAAGCGCTGGCACCGACCTCGTTGCGTGGCTACGGTGCCCCACCCTCGCCGCGGTGCGTACGAACCACGGCGAAGTCTTCGCTCTCACGTCGCCAACAAGTCCCTCTCGGCCGGCGCCAACCGATCGTCCCTCGGTCTGGCGGCGATGCTTGCATCGTGTGGTCCCCCGGTCGCTTGCTGTCGTCATGAGAGATGCGGTTGCCGCCCCCACGGCGCCGCAGCTGTCTTGCATGCACTGAGCGTGAACCGATGGCTCTCGAACATTCGCGCCTTCTCGCTGCCTCTCTGACCGCTGCCGTCCTCGGCGCTTCCTGCTCGACCTCGGGCGAGTCTTCGACTCCGAGCGCGAACCAGGATCCGACCGGCGCGCAACCGCCGGTTGCGCAACGGGAGACGCAGGATCCGCAGAACCTCGAAGCGCAGATGCAGCGCGAGCGCAACCAAGCGCTCGTCGAAAGCTACCTGCAGGCGGCCCAGTCGCTGCGTCGCAATGGCGACCTCGCCGCGGCCAAGCGCGAACTGCTGAAGGCCAAGGAGTATGCGCCGGCCAACCCCGAGGTGCTGTCGCTGCTGTCGGCCGTGCAGGCCGAGCTCGGCGAGCCGATCGGCACGCAGCTTTCCTGGTCGGAGGAGCAGCTGCGCCTGCGCACGATCGGCGAAGAGCGTGCTCGCAGCGACGTGCAGTCGGCGATGCAGCGCGCCAAGGACCATGTCGAGGCCAAGCGCTACACGTTGGCGATCGAAGACCTGCGCGTCGCTGCGCTGGTCATCGAAGCCAAGAACGACATGAACTGGGGCGACCTGCCGGCCCAGGTGCAGGCGATGCAGTCGGAAGCGAGCAGCCGCTACGACGAAGCGCAGCGCCAGGACCAGGCCAAGCTCAATGCCCAGCTCCAAGAGGTCAACCGCCGTCGCGAGTCCGAGGCTTACGCGCGCAAGGTCGACCGTGTCGAGGGCTACCTGCTGAAGGCGCAGGAGGAGTTCTCCGCCAAGCACTTCGAGGCCGCACGGGACCTCGCCCAGAAGGCCCACGACCTGATGCCCGAGCACCAGCTCGCCCAAGAAATGCTCGCCGCGGCTCGCAAGGCCGCGCGCCAGGGCGACAGCGACGCCTGGTACCAGCAGCGCGCGATCGAGATCCGCAAGATGCTCGAGACGCAGGAAGAGCTGAAGAACCCGCAGACCGATGTGCTCGTGACCAACGAGACGGTTTGGGATCGCGCGCAGAAGCGCACCAGCATCTCCGGCCAGTCGGTGACGGTTTCGCCCGAAGACGCCAAGGTCGCGGAGAAGGTGCAGACCAAGACGGTCGGCCCGCTGAGCTTCAACGCCGACACGGGCAACTACGTCGAGGTCCTGAAGGTCCTGCAGGCGGTCACGGAGGTGCAGATCCTGGTGACGCCCGCGGCCCGCACGAAGATCGACGAAGGGCCAAAGTTCGAGGGCTCGCTGAGCGGCAACGAAACGCTCGAGAACGTGCTCAACGCGCTCGTCTACCGCAATCCCAACCTGTCGTGGCGCGTCAAGCACGGCCTCGTGGTGGTTGGCGACTCGGCGGAAGGCCTCGGCGATGCCGTGACCGAGATCTACTCGGTGCGCGACATCCTGCTGGAACGCACCGACTTCCTGCCGCCGACGATCATGACGATCCCCGGCGACACGCCGGACGAGACGCCGCGCTCGGGCAGCGAGAAGGAAGAGAAGCGGCCCGCCATGCTGTCGGCGACCCTGGTCGAACTGCTGAAGGCCGCCACCGGCCCGAAGAGCAAGGACGACCAGAAGATCTGGGAGCAGGAAGGCAACAAGATGGACGTCGAGGAGACGGGCCTGCTGATCGTGACGGCGCCGGCGACGGTCCAGAAGTCGATCGCCGCGGCCCTGCGCGACATGCGCCGCTTCCAGACCTCGATCGTCACCATCGACTCGAAGTTCCTGACGATCTCGCGCAACTTCCTGCAGGAAGTCGGCATCGACTTCCGCGGCCTCGGCGGCTCGGGCAACAAGGGCGACATCGTCACCCTGGACGACAGCACCAACGGCCTCGTCAACAACACCTCGCGTGGCCAGGACAACGGCGGCACCGGGGACCCCGCTGCCAACCCGCTGGCGGGCGCGTTCTTCAACGACGGCGGCGACGGCGACCTGCGCGCCCGCACCGAGAACTACTTCTCGACCGACCTGGGCAAGGCCCTGAGCCCCACCGGCGGCCTGACGGCCGGCTGGACGCTGATCGACGACCTGCAGCTGAACATGATCCTGCGCGCCGTCGAGAAGCGCTCGGATGCCGAGGTCGTC
>JBILEY010000119.1:0-12616 GCA_044351865.1 Planctomycetota bacterium
GCTGCCACCAGCGGCGCGAACGCAGCCACAGGTTGCGCGCGATGCCGCGCACGAACGCTGCCTGCGCGTCGGCGTCGCGTGCCGGCTGCTGCGCGGCGGCCTGGTGGGCAACCAGCATCGCTTCCTGCGCCAGATCGTCCGCTTCCCCTGCATCGGCGCCGAGTGCGCGCAGGTAGCGCCACAGGCGATGCCGGTCGCCGGCGTCCGGTGCCTCGGTGGCCGCCGACGGTGCCGCGCCCGCCATTGGGCTGGAAGGGTCGGCGGCGGGTGGGGTGGGGGTCGGCTTCGGCACGGGGGAGAGTCGCTCGCGGCACCGGATGCTATTCACGAAATCCCGGCGCGAACGGCTGTTCGGCGGCCTCCCGCTGGCGCCGCGGATTTCTACGCCCAGCTGCACGCTGGCGGCCCGCTGCCGACATCAGCAGGGCGCCCACGAACGGGCCGAACCCACCATGAACCTGATCTTCCAGAGCCTGCTTCCCTTGTTCCTCGCGGCGTCGCTCGGCGGTTCCACCGGGCCGAAGGGCGGCGAATGCTGCCCGTGCTGCCCGCCGGCGTGCTGTGCCGAGCCGTGCTGCGACCAGGGCTCCTGCGACGACTGCTGCCCGCCTGCCGGTTGCTGCGACAGCAAGGCCGTCGAGGCGCCGAAGCCGGCGCCGAAGGCGAGCTGCTGCGGCACCAGCTGCGGCACGTCCTGCCGCTGAACGGCTACCGTTGGTCGCTGCATGACCGCTGCCCCGCTCGGCGCCGACGAGTTCGCCGCAGCGTTCGCCCGTCGTGGGCGCGCGCTGTGGTTGCTCGCCGCCGCTTGGGTCGGGCGAGGCGACGCTCAGGACCTGGTGCAGGAGGTCGCGCGCATCGCCTGGCAGAAGCGCGCGTCGTTCGCCGCCGGCAGTGACCTCGGCGCGTGGCTCGCACAGATCGTGCGCCACACCGGAGCCAACTGGCGGCGCAAGCGGCGGCCGGTCGCTGGGAGCGACTGGGTCGAGCCGCCGGCCCGCGCCGAGAGCCCGCCGTTGCTGGCGTTCGACGCGGACCGTTGGCAGTTGCCCGACGAACTGACGCGCGCGCTGCAGGCCCTGCCCGAAGCCGCGCGCGCCGCCTTGCTGCTGCACGTCGTCGGCGAGATGCCGTTCGCCGAGATCGCCACCATGCTCGCCATGCCGGAGAACACCGTGACCAGCCTCGCTCGCCGCGCACGCGTGTCGCTGCGCGCCGCCCTGGCACCGGATGCTGCGGCTCCGGCGGCTGCCTCGACCACTTCCTTGCGGAGGGCCCCGTGAACCAAGCCTCGATGAACCACGCCGACGACGAACGCGACGATCCGCGGGATGCCCGGCTCGACGCCATGCTGCGCAGCGCCTACGCACCGCCGCCGGAGGAACTGCTGGCGCACGCCGCGCTGGCGGCGACCGCGGCGAAGCCAGTGCGCCGACTGCCGTGGCAGTGGTTGCTGGCGGCGGCGGCGCTGCTGTTGACGTTCGTGGTCTGGCACGCGGTGAAGGCGCCCGTCGGGCCGGAAGGCCACGACGGCAAGCAGCTGGGGGCGCTGTGGGCCGCCGCCTACGAACACGCGCTCGCCAACCCGCGCGCTCCCGACGGCAAGCAGTTCTGCTGCGACCCGAACCAGGACTTCTGTCGGACCTGCGAACAGCGGTTCTCGGTGCGCCTCGGGCTCGGCCAGGCCAGCGCCGGCATCACGCTGCGCGGCTGCTACTGCGGGCTGTCGACCGGTGGTTGCGTCGCGGCGCTGGTCGAGACCGCGACCGGCCCGGTCGGTGTGTTCGTGCTGCCGCGGTCGATGGACCCGGAGCCGGAACTGCCTGCGGCCGCGCCGTTTCGGCTGGCGAGGCGCGAGCTGGGCGGGCTCGTGTTGTACGCCGTCGGCGGCAAGTCCGTGGATGCGTCGGCGCCGCTGGCGAAGTTCGAAGTCGAGAACTGACGCCGGTGGCGGCCGCATGCGGGTCGCCGTCGGAAGCGGGGGGGGGGCGGGCAGTGGCCTGACCAAGTTGCCCCAAGCTGGTCCCGTTGTAGTCATGCGCAGGGTGCGAGGTAGGGTTCCGCAAGCGAAAGGCGGAAGTCGTCTTCGCGGGAGAGCCTCGTTTGTCCACGCCCGAACCAGAGCAAGAACGCTTGCGCCGCCAGGCCGCGTGGGAGTTCGCAACCGGCGACTGCGCAGGGCGCGTCGAGTCGGGCGCACGGGAGAGCATTCGAGACGTTCCGGCAGGAGCCGTGCCGCGCGCCGAGTCGCTGCCTCCCGAACTGCGCGTGCCGACGGCGAATTCGAGCGAGCGCCTCTTCGAGCTGCCGCGCCCAGTCCCTGGCGCAGGAGCGTCGAAGCCGCCGGTCAGCGGGGCGCCAACGGCACCGTGATCGCCATCGTCTTTTCTTTGCTGCCCGGCAGGAACGCGTGCAGCCGGCCTTGCCAGTCGCCGGCCCACAGCCGCTTGCCGTCGCCGTCGAACGCGACCGCGTAGAGCCATTCGCCGGCCGCCGGCGACTTGCCGAGCAGCTTGCCGCCGGCGTCGAGCACGGCGATGCGACCGTCGCTGCCGCAGCTGGCGACGCGCCCGTCAGGGCCCACGGCCAACGCCAGCGCCTGGCCGTCGTGCATCTGCTGCTTCCACACTTCCTTGCCGCTGCCGGGGTCGAACGCGCGCACCGTGCCGTCGGCGCCGGCGGTGAACAGCCGCTGGCCGTTGCGCGCGAACGCGAGCGCGGTGACGCCGCCGCGATGCGCGTTCCACGCTTCGATCAGGCCGCCGCCGCCGCTCTCCCACAGCTTCACTTCGCCGGCGCGATCGCCGGCGGCCAGCAGCGTGCCATCCGGCGTGAACGCGAGCGCCAGCACGAAGTCGTCGTGCACGCCGCTCGCCACTTCCTGGCCGTCTTGCTGGCGCAGCAGCACCGTGCGCTTGCCGGCGCCACCGAGGGCGACGACGCCCGCACCTGCGTGGGCGGCGACCGCGAGCGGCACGTCGCGTTCCTTGCCGAACGTGCCGAGACGGCGGCCGCTGCGCACGTCGAACAGCGCGACCGCACCGCGTCGGCCGACCTCGCCGACGGCGGCGACGAGCTGCGTGCCGTCGGGTGAGAACGCGAGCTGATCGACGGTGGCTTCGTCGATCGGCAGCACACCGAGCGGCTGCAGCGCGCCGTCGAACAGCAGCACCTGCCGCAGGCCCGGCATCGCCAGCAGCGGCGCGTTCGGGCTGCGCTGCAGCGCCTTCACCGCGCCGGTGCGTTCGGGGTGCACGATCGCCACCGCCGGCAATTCGTGCGGCAGCGGCCCGGCGGTCGCCATCGCCGCCTCGTCGCCGGGGGCGGCGCTGGCAGCGGCGAGCCGACTGCCGACGAACGCGCGCGCCGCCGCGATCGTCTCGCTGGCGCCTTGCTCGATCCACGTGCGCAGCAACGCCTGCTGTTCGCTGGTCAGCGGGTCTTCGCCCTTCGGCATGAACGGGCGCTCCTGCATCGTCACCATCAGGTAGAGCCGGCTCTGCTCCGGTTCGCCGGGCGTGATCGTCTTGCCCGAGCCGCCGCCGGCGCGCATTGCCGCGAACGTGGTGACGTCGAGACCGCCCTTCTTGTCGTTCGGTTCGTGGCACGACGAGCAGCGATCCTGCAGAAGCGGCTCGACCGCGGCCCAGTCGACGAACGTCGTCGGCAGCGCGGCTTCCTTGGCGATCGGCTCCTTCGGTGCCGCGGGCGCCGCGTTGGCTGGTGCAATGGCGGGCGCGTTGGCCGGTGCGTTGGTCGCGGGTGCGTTCGCGGGCTTCGCCTCTGGTGCCGGCGCCTCCTTCGTCGCCGCCGCCGTGGCGGCGACGGCTGGCTGTGCGACCGCCGGCTGCTTCGCCGTCGCGGGGGCGCCAGTGGGCGGCAGCGCGCGCACGGCCTGCTCGAGCGCCGCGAACTTCTGCATCGCTTCGCGCCGTTGCTTCGCCTCGGCTTCGGCGGCGTTCGCGCGTTCGAGCAACTGCGCCGCGTCGGCGCGCAGCTGCTTGCTGCGCTCGTCGGCGGCCTTCGCCTCCTGCTCCAGCGCCTGCAATCGCGCCTGCCAGGCGGCGGGCGAGGTCTCGGTGAGTTCGCGCAGCAGCTGCTGCAGGCGGGCGACGTCGGCGTTCGCTTCCTGCGCGCGGGCGGTGGTGCCGCCGAGCAGCGCGCACACGCTCGTGGCGAGGGCGAGCCGGAGGAAGGTGCGTGGTGTGGTCACGGTGCGGCTCAGTGTTGGAACAAGAACTCGTGCGAGTTCAGCATCGCCCAGAAGACGTCCTGCCAGACCGTGCGCACGGCCGCGGCGCGCTTCTTCGCGTCGGGCTCGTTGGCGGCGGCGGCCAGCAACTCGGTGACGTGCGCGCGTTCGTCGGCGCGCGGCAACCGCGCGTAGGTCGCGAGCCACAGCTCGTCGAGACGCGCGTCGTCGGTCGAGTCGGCGGCGAGCAGGCGCGCGAGGCGGCCGTCCTTCGCCGCGACCTTGCCGGCGATGGTGTCGCCGTTGACGAGGTGCAACGTCTGGCCGAGCGTCGGCTCGTCGCGGCGATCGCACGTGCACGCACTCTCGCGCGCGGGGCGACCGAAGACGTCGAGGAAGCGCACGCCGCTGCGGCCGTTGGCGATCGCCGACGCGGCTTCGCCGAGCGGCAGGCCCGGGTACTTGGTCGGCACGCCGGTCGCGGCACCGATCGCGTCGAGCAGTTGTTCGGCCGACAGTCGGCGCACCTGGTTGCCGGCGAAGAGCGTCGGCGGCGGCGCCTGCGGATGCGCTGCGGCCTGGTAGGTGTGGCTCGCGCACAACGCGCGGTAGAGCGCGCGCAGGTCGAAGCGTTCGCGCACCAGCAGGTCGGCGAGCGCCTGCAGCAGCTCCGGGTGCGACGGCGGATTGCCGATGCGCACGTCGTCGACGGGCTCGACGAGACCGCGGCCGAAGAGACGCGCGAACACGCGGTTGGCGACGTTCTTCGCGAACCACGGGTTGTCGGCGGCGGTCAACCATTGCGCCAACGCCGCCCGGCGATCGCCGTCGCCCGCTGGCTTCGCGCGCGCGCCGCCGAGGAACTTCGGGGCTTCGACCTGGCCCGTGCGCTTGTTGCGAACGTCGCCGCTGCCGCGGTTCCACACGACCCACTCGGCGCCGTCCTCGCCGCGCTTCTTCGCCACCTGCGCGAAGAACGCCGCGAAGCCGTAGTAGTCGTCCATCGTCCAGTTCTCGAACGGATGGTTGTGGCACTGTGCGCACTGCAGCCGGATGCCGAGGAAGTTCTGCGCCGTGTGTTCGCCGAGCAGGTGCGGCTGGTCGGCGGCGAGCCAGTAGTTGGCCGGCGGCGTCGCGTAGCTCGGGCCACTCGCGGTCAGCAGCTCGGTGACGATCGCGTCGAACGCCGCGCCGGCGGCGAAGCGTTCGCGCAGCCACGTCGCCAGCTGGTGCGCGCCCTTCGGCTCCATGCGCTCGCCGTCGACCATCAGCGTGTCGGCCCACGCCATCGCCTGCACCGCAGCCCACTGCGGGCGCTGCAGCAGCTCGTCGACGAGCCGCACGCGCTTGTCCGCCTCGACGTCGGCGACGAATGCCAGCACCTCCGCGGGCGACGGCGGCACGCCGAGCAGGTCGACGTACACCCGTCGCACGAACGTCTCGTCGCTGCAGCGTGGTGCCGGGACGATGCGCGCCTGCTGCAGCTTCCGGTGCACGTGTTCGTCGACGAAGTTCGCCGCAGGCACCGCCGGCCACGTCCACGGCCGGTCGTCGGCGAGCACCTGCACCTGCGCCAGGGCCGCGAACCCGCCGAAGCGCGCCAGGATCGCCGCTTCGCCGGCGCGGCCGGCGGTCGCCCGGCCGTCGCGCGCGATCGCCGCGGTGCCGTCGTCGTTGCTGCTCCAGATCGCCAGCGAGGTGACGTCGCGGTCGCTGCCGTCGGCGTAGACCGCACGCACCACCAGTGGCAGCGAAGCACCGGCGAGCAGCAGCGCGTTCGCCGGTTCGAGTTCGATGCGCAACAGGGCCGGCGCCTTGGCGACGTCGTCGGTGGCGCCGCCCCGGATCCACGCCAGCAGCCGCGTGTACTCGTCGCTGCCGGCGACCAGCTTCTTGCCGCCTTGGTGCGGCACCGCGCCGCTGCCCTTCTGCAGCAGCATGCTCTGCTCGGGTTGGGCGAGGTCGACGCGGCGACTCTTCAGCTCGCGCGTCAGCACACGGTGGTCGACGGCCGGGTCGTAGGCGAACAGCGACAACGCGAAGCCGTTCTTGCCCGCGGCGGCGCCGTGGCACCCGCCGGCGTTGCAGCCCGCGTGCGTGAGGATCGGCAGCACGTCGTGCGTGAAGCTCGTGGGTGGCTGCACGGCGGCGCCGCGCACATGCAGCGGCGAACGCACGGTCAGCGCCCCGAGCGTCGCGGCCAGTTCGCCGTCGCCGTCGCGCGCGGCGACCAGGATCGCGCGTTGGCCGTCGCGCTGCACGTTCGCCGGCGCATTCGCGCCGAGCTCGAACTGCGCCTGTGCGGTCACGTCGACCGTGAACCCCTGATCGGTGGTGGCGAGCACCGCGACCTGGGCGCGATCGTCGGCGCGATCGAGTTGCAGCGTCGATGGCACGAGGCGCAGTGCGGTGAACGTCGGCGGCTGCTGCGCCGCCAGGGCGCTGGCGGCGGCGAGCGTCGCCAGCAGTCGGATGGCGTGGGGGCGTCGCTGGTTCATCGGGCTTCTCCGAGGGCCGCCGTGGTCGCTGCCGTGGCTGCCGGGGGCTTCGGCTTCTTCGCCAGCACGCGCAGCTCGCCGGCAGCGGCGCGATGCAGCACCGGCGCGCCGCTCGCATCGGGCACCTGCAGTTCGACGCGCAGTTCGCGGTGGCGGCCAACCGCGGCATCGGCGGCGATCGTCAGTTCGAACCCGAGCTCCTTCTGGTCGACGGCCAGCGTCGCCGGTGCTGCGGTCACGCCGCGCGGCAGCCCGAGCAGCGTCGCCGTCACTGGACCGCGGCGCGGCTGCACGTCGGTGACGGGCAGTCGCAGCGTCACCACCTCGCCGAGGGCCGCGCGCGCGTTCGCCGGCGCCACCGAGAGCCACGGCTCTTCGACGCGCACGCACACGAACGGCAGCGCCTGCTCGGTGGCGACGTTGCCATTGCGCGTCGACGCGACCAGCAGGCACGGAAACTCGCCGAGCGGCGCGTTGGCGTTCGCTTCGATCGCGAGCGTGCCGCTGTTCGCACCACGCTCGAGGTTGGCCTGCCCGATGGTCAGTCCCGGCGGCGTCCAGGCGGCGCGCAGGCGCACGCGGCCGTCGAAGCCGTTGCTGCGCGTGAGCGCGAGCGGCAGCGCCAGCGACGCGCCGCGGATCAGCGGCACGGTCGGCGCGGTGACGACGACCGTGAACGGGGCCGGGTCGGTGACGACCAGCGGCACGTTGCGTGTCGTCGTCGCCAGCAGCGGGAAGTCGTTGCGGCCGGTCAGCAGCGGCAGCGTGTGGCGGAACACGCGCGCGTCGAGTTGCTCGCCGGTCGGCAAGCCGATCTGCAGCGGGGCCGCCGCGAGTGCTGCATCGTCCGCGGCGGTGAACACGAACGCCTGCTGGCCGCTGCCCGGCAGCACCGGGCCTGCTTCGCAGGTGACGCCGGCGGGCAGCGCCTGCACGGCCAGCGACTCCTTGTCGTCGAGGCCGGTGCGCTGCAGCACCATCGCAGCGCGGCCACCGCGAGGCACGGTGACGATCGGGTCACCGTTGCGACCGACCTGCATGGCGACGGCGCGCGGCCGTTCGCGTGGTCCGGCTTCGAGGCGGAAGAAGTGCTGCGGCGACGCGGTGCCGAGCAGGTCGCGCACCTCGACGGCGTAGCTGCCGTCGGTCGGCGGCGTGATGCGCAGCGTGCTGTCGACGCCGTTCTGGTCGTCGTTGCTGCCGAGCGCTCGGCCGTCGGGTCCGCGCACGGCCAGCGTCGCGTCGAGCGCCGAGCGCAACGAACGCGCGTGCACGCGCAGCTCGATCTCCTTGCCCTTCTGGCCGCGGAAGTGGAACACGCACGGGGCGCCGGGCGTGTCGACGACGCCGTGCACGCTGCCCGGCACTTCGAACCACGTGCGTTCGTCGCGGTCGATCGTGGTGCCGTCGTTGCGCGGGCCGCCGATGCGCAGCCAGATCGGCACGGGGCTGTGGCCGCCGCCGGCGAGCGGCGGGAACCAGGCGAAGCGTTCGCTGCCGTCGTCGGGCAGTTGCACGCGCGCGTGCTGCCCGGCCGCGCCGCCGAGCCGAGACATGCCGAGCAACTCGACGTCGAGCCGTTCGCCCGGCGCACCACCGCACGGCAACGCGCCGAACGGCACCTCGAACGCGCCGAGGTGCAGTCGGTACGCGCCGCTGCGGCCTTCGGTCGGCAACGCGCTGCGCAGCTCGATCGTGATCGTCGTCGCCGTGGGGTTCGCGAACGCGAGCCACGGGTCGCGCAGGCCGAGCGCGGTGTCGTCGGCGCACGCAAGTTCGCGGCCGTCGGCGCCACGCACGACGAGGCGCGTGTCGAGCGGGGTCTGGCCGAGGCGCATCGCTTCGACGCCGACGTGCACGAAGGCACCGGCCGGCACGTCGAGCGTGTAGCGATCGACCTCGCCGTCGCGCAGTTCGCCGTCGACGGTGGTGCCGAGCGGCACGTGCATCGGCTGGTCGCCGTCGCGTTGCTCTGCGATCGCGGGCAGCGGTCCGACGTGGAACGGCATCAGGTTGCCGAGACCGGACGCCGTGCGCAGGCGCAGCGCGTGCGGGCCGAGTGCACAGTCGGCGGCGAGGCGCAGCCGCAGCTTGCAGCTGCCGTTGTCGGCGCTGGTCGCTTCGAGCACCTCGATGCCGGGTGCGTCGAGCAGGGCCCCGAGCGGCTTGGCGAGCCGTTCGCCGCGCAGCGTCACGGTGACTTCGCTGCCGGGCGTTCCACCGGCTGGCAGCATCGACTGCACGCGCGGGCCGGGGCCTTGTGCTTCCACCGCCGCTGCGGTGGCGACGAGGGCACTGGCGACCGCGGCTGTGCGGAGCAGGTGCCGGTTCATGCGAGGATCTCGCGCAGCACGCGGCCTTCGCGCACGAGGTCGATCGGGCGATTGCCGGGCGCCAGCAGGCGCTGCGTCGGGTCGATGCCGAGCTGCGTGAACACGGTCGCGGCGAGGTCGGCCGGGCGCACCGGATCGCTCGCCGGCTCAGCGCCGCTGGCATTGCTGCTGCCGAACACCATGCCGCGCTTGCTGCCGCCGCCGGCGACCAGCGCCGAGAACACACGCGGCCAGTGGTCGCGGCCCGCGTCGGCGTTGAGCCGCGGCGTGCGGCCGAACTCGGTGGTCAACAGCACCATCGTGCTCGCCAGCAGGCCCTGCGCATCGAGGTCGGCGAGCAGCGCTGCGACCGCCTGGTCGACGTCGCCGAGGTTCGGCGGCAGCGTGTTCTGCAGATCGGCGTGGTTGTCGAAGCCGCCGCGGCCGACGACGACGTAGCGCACGCCGGCGGCGACGAGGCGGCGCGCCAACAAACAGCCCATGCCGAGCGGGCGGCGGCCGTAGCGATCCTTCGTCGCATCGGGTTCGGCGGCGAGGTCGAACGCGGCGCGCGCGCTCTTCGACTCGATCAGCGCGTAAGCCTGGCGGTAGTACGACTCGATCGCGCGCACGGCGTCGGCGTCGGCCATCGCCGCGAAGCCGGCGTCGAGCCGCTGCTGCAGCGCGCGGCGCCGTTCGGCCCGCGCCGCATCGACGTCCTTCGGCGGCGTCAGGTCGCGCACCTGGAAGTCGCGCGCCGCTGGATTGCCACCGACGGCGAACGGCGCGTGGCTGCTGCTCAGGTAGCCGGTGCCGAGATGGCGGTTGCTCGCCGGAATGCACACGTACGGCGGCAGGTCGTTGCGGCCGCCGAGCTGCTGCGCGACGACGGCGCCGAGGCTGGGATAGGCGAGGGCCGGGTTCGGCTGGTAGCCGGTCAGCACGCTGTGCTGGCCGCGGTCGTGGTCGGCTTCGGTGTGCGTCATCGAGCGCACGACGACCAGCTTGTCGGCGACCTTCGCCAGCTGCGGCACCAGTTCGCCGAACGGTTCGCCGATGGCGCTGCGCAGCGAGCCGAACGGGCCGCGCACTTCGAGTGGCGCGTCGGGCTTCGGGTCGAAGCTGTCGAGGTGGCTGAGGCCGCCGTCGAGGTGCACGTGGATCACCGCACTCGCCGCCGCCTGCTTCGCGGCGCTGGCGGTCGCGTTCGCCGTCGTGTTCGCCGGTGCTTGCGGATCCTGGCTGGCCCACAAGCAGCGCGGCAGCAGGCCGAACGCGGCCCCGGTGGACAGGGTGTGGCGCAGGAAGTCGCGGCGACTGGCGTCGGTCATGGGTGGCTCCGCAGGGACGAGGGTGGGGATGCTATCGGTGCCAGGGAGCGTCGAAGTCGCACGCGCCGGTCCCAATCCTGTCGCGTTCGGGCCGGCCGGACGAAGGTGGGCGTGCGCCGCGACGGAAGGGTGGGGTCGCATGCTCGACCAAACAGCGAAGGATGGGCGGGCGTTCGGGATCGAGGTACTGGTGTGCCCGAAGTGCTCAGGGGTCCGGCGGGTGCTGGCGGCGATCCACGACCCGGGGGCGATCGCGCGGGTGCTTCTGGCGATGAGGCTGTCGGTGGCAGTGCGGGAGCAGGCGGGGTGCCGTTCGCCGCCGGCGGGAGGCGGGGTGTTTACGTCGACGAGGGTGTCGCGGAGTAGGGGCGGGAGCGGTGCCGTGATCTCGGGCGGGTCGTGGCTGGGGAGCGGTGCGTCCGGAGGGCGCGAAACTGGCGGGAAGGAGCCCGAAGCGGGCGACTGCGACCGCCTGGACGGGGTCGTGCGCGGGCGGGAGGATGGCGGGGTGGGTTCCGGGTGGTCTGGGACCGCAGCTTGAACTTCCTATCCTCCGAGCGTGGATTCCATTCATCAGCGCGAGGCTCGGGCGTTCATCGAGCGATGGGACAAGGGCTACATCAATGGAGCCGAGCTACTGGCTGCCGTTCGTGGAGCCTGCCCGAAGTGTCCAGACCAGGATCTCCGAGCAGCTCTCGACGCGGTGGCCCATGGTCCGTTTACCGCTGCTTCAGCCTGCGCAGCAGCCGCGCTCTGCCAGATGGCTGGGCTCGGCGATCCCCTAGATGCCGCCTACAAGCTCTTTCAAGAGAAGCGCCCACTGACCGAGCCGCAGTGGTTCGCCTGGATCGCCGGCTATTCGTACAACTGGATCTACAACTCCGGTCTGCCAGCCTGCTACTTCGAATTCGATGACCAACACTACGCCGACCGGATTCGCGTCTACGACACTATCGGCGCGAAGGCGGCCGCTGCGGTCCTGCGCGATGCGGATCACGCTTTCGGCGAAGCCGGGCCACCACCGATCGCGGTTGAAAGGGGCGCTGCATGGTCGGCCGAGCTGGATCAACGTCTTGAGGCGCTGACGCCCAGATTCTGCGCGTGCAAGTACGAGATCTTCACATGCATCTTCCTTTACGCCCTAGACCACCCTGGTGACTTCAAGGGCGTGGCTGGTCAGTAGGCAGTCGGCTGCCGTGTTGTCCGAGAACTCAAACGCGTGCATTTCTGGGCGGAAGTGCCTGATGCGCGGTCCATTCCGGGTGCGGATTCGACCGCCGAAGCTGGCCCCGCACACACCGGTGGCCCGGCAGCAGCAGCGAAACCAACGTCGATCACCTTCTCCCGACCGGCGCGCAGGACTCCGCTCGCCGCTCGTCGCTTGTGCCGATGGTAGAAGCTGAGCAAGCCATCGAGTCGCACGTGCCGATGCGAAGTTCCCTCGGTGACCGGCAGCGTCGGCCCCGGCCGCAGCAGCCGATTGCCCAGTCCCTGGTATCTGCGCTCGGTGTGGAAGTGCTCGACAAACTCGGCGATCGCCCGTCGCAGCATGTCCTCGCCGAAGAACACCGTCTTCGACAGGTACTCGTCGGCGTCGACCGCGAGCTTCTTCGCCACCAAAGCTCGGTCCGCGGCGAGGAACTCACGGTCGCCACTTCAGCAGTCGCTGTTCGCGACGACGCGAGCGCAGTTCGGAGCAATGGGCCTTTGCGCCGACTTCGTGATAGGATCTACGAATGGGCCTCGACACCGTGGAGTTGGTGATGGAGATCGAGAGCGAGTTCGAGATCGACATTCCCGACGCGTTCGCCGAGAACTTGCAAACGATCGGTGACGTGACGAACTACGTGGCGGACCTTCTTGCGCGGGAGGGTCGTCCGGTTCCGCGCGAGCAAGTCTTCGAGCGGGTGTGCAAGGTGACTAGCTCGCAGGCAGCCACCCCACGGGATCGGCTGACCGAGGCCACGAGCTTCGTGAACGACCTCGGCATGGATTGACGCAGGTCTGCGGGCTGCTTGTTGCGAGGTGCGTGCGATCCCAGAGCGCGAGCGCCTGCATTGCCAAGCACCGCGATCGCCAAGCCGCTGGAACTGGGTCGGGTCGTGGGTTGAGCGGTTGCGTCGGTTGCGAACGCGGCGAGCCTTCTCGTCAGCCACGGCGACGTTGTGGTCGCCGGCGGTACTCGTGGGCGGAGTTGCTGGAGCGGGCATTCGGGATCGAGGTGCTGGTGTGCCCGAAGTGCTCTGGTGGCCGGCGGGTGCTGGCGGCGATCCACGACCCGGG
>JBILEY010000537.1:0-3621 GCA_044351865.1 Planctomycetota bacterium
CCGGCTTGCCGCCGCCGAACAAGCGGCCGAGCAGTGGCAAGCTGGCGAAGAACGACGGCTCCGGCGCGGGGGCTGGCTTCGGCTCGACCAGGCGGATGACGCCGTACGGGCAGCCGTCGATGCAGCCAGCACAGCCGACGCAGTTGTCGTATTCGAAGCGGATGCGCCCTTGCGGGTCGCGGCGGATCGCCGCGTAGTCGCACGACAGCATGCACTGCGGCGTCTCGCAGTGATAACACGCGGTGACCAGCACTTCGTCGGTCGCGACCGGCGTGCCGACCTTGCTGAGGCGCGGCTCGTGGTCGTCGTGCACGGCGACGCACGACTCGACGCACATGTTGCAGCGCACGCACTTCTGCCGGTCGATGACCAGCGCGCGGCCGCCCTTGACCGACTCGCGCTCGACCATGACGAACAGTTCGTCGAGCTGCGACAGGTTGCCGACCTCGCTCGGGCTGCCGGTGGTGGCAGCACTCGCTTCGTCGCGGCCGATCAGTCGGTTGGCGGCGCGCAGCAGCGAGCTCTGCGCACTGCTGGCGAGTTGTTCGAATGCGCGCCGCGGCAGCTTCACCAGCGTGCTGCGCATCAGCGCCTTGTAGTTCGCCGGCCACTTGCCGTCGGCGGTGGTCACCGCGTGCTCGCCGAAGGTGGCGTTGCCCTTGTAGAACGCGAGCGTGCGTTCGCTGCCGCCATCGGTGGCGACGGTGCAGGCGATGGCGCCGCTGCGCACCAGGAACACCGCGTCGGCGGGGTCGCCGGCCGCGGCGATCGTGCTGCCGTCGTCGGCGCTGACCAGTTCGGCCGCGCGCTGCAGGCTCGCCAGCGCCGCGTCGTCGAGGTCGCGGCACAACGACGACGCGCGCAGGTGCAGCGGCAGGTCGCTGCGGTACGACTCGTCGATGCGGGAGCGGAACGTCTCGTCTTCGGCGTAGAGCTTGCTGAACAGGCGCGCTTCGAGTGCTACGACCAGCGTCGGCGTCGTCGCGCGGTAGCTGGCGAGGGCCGGATGGTGGCTGTGCGCGCTGATCTCGCCGAACCAGTCGCCGGGGCCGTAGCTCTTGTGGCGGAACACCTCGCGGCCAGCCCGCGCCTGCACCGCTTCGACGGCGCCTTGCAGCACGACGAAGAACTCGGTCGTCAGGTCGCCCTGCGCGACCAGGGACTCGCCGGCGCCGAGCTGCTGGAAGCGCACGAAGCCCGCGCGTTGGCCGAGCGTGCTGGGCCAGCTGCCGGGCGCTGCACCTGGTTCCGGCCATTCCATGCGGCCGGCGGCGATGTCGGCTTCGCGGCGGACGTTCTCCAGCGAGTCCTCGCCGACGTCGGCGAACAGCCGCGTCGCCAGCAGGGCGTCGATCGTGGCAGTGGGGACGGCGGTCATGGCGAGATGGCTTCGGTCAGTAGTAGAGGATGCTGATCGCGTGCACGACGACGAGGCCGAGCAGCAGCACCGAGCACGGCACGTGCAGCAGGCGCCAGCCGCGCAGCAGCGTGCGCAGTCGGCCGAGCCGCGCTGCTTCGCGCGCGACCGCTTCGAACTGGCCGGCGAGCACGGCGACGTCGGTCTGCAGGCGTTCCTGCGCCCCGGCGAGGCCTTGCTGCAGTTCGTCCGCCTTCTTCTTCGCCTTCAGCACGTCGTCGGCCTTCTTCTGCGCGGCCTTCTTGGCGGCGGCCTTCTCGGCGTCGGTGCGCGTCGTGCGTTGGCTGTCGGCCAGCGCCTTCTTCGCGGCGGCCTCGGCGGCCTCGAGCTTCTCCTGCAGTGCGTCGGCGGTCGCCTGCGCGTTCGGAACGGTCGGTGCTGCCGCGCGGCTCTCGGCGATCCAGCGCGACAAGCGCGCGACCTCGGCCTGCTTCTCGGCGGCCTTCCGGCGCGCGCCGTCGAGCTCGGCGGCGGGGCGCTCCGAGCGCTCTGCGTCGGCGGCCGCTTCATCGGCGGCGCGCTGCGCTTCGCCGACTGCGTTGGCCGCCGCTTCGGCGTCGCGCTGCGCCTTGCTGCGCGCTTGCGCCAGCTTCTCGCGGTAGTGCTCGCGCAACGCGAATGCCTTCTCGATCGACAGCTCGCGCTCGGCGCGCGTCAGCCAGGTCGGACCGAACGTCCACATCAGCGCCCCGAACAGGCCGCTGCCGATGACGAAGTAGCTGAGCACGTTGAGCCACAGGCCCATCGTGCTGCCGCAGCGACCGCCGCCGTGCAGCCAGACGACGACCGCGGCGGCGAAGCCGTAGAACACGTGTGCCGACAGCCAGCTGGCGAGGCGGCCGAGCGGTTCGCGCGGGCCGGTGTGCAGCGCCAGCACGCCGAGGCCGGTGGTCGCTGGCACCACGTCGACGCGCAGCACTTTGTGTACGCCGAAGCGGCGCACGATCGCCGCGGCTTCGCGGCGCAACGTCGCCTTGTCGGTGACTTCGCGCCGCGCTGCGCGGTTGCCGAGTTCGCGCAGCGCCGATTGCGCCTGCTCGAGGGCCGGCAGCGGCACCTTCCAGGCGAACTCGGGGCTGAGCCGCAGGCGGTGCGCGGCGCGGCGCGCGGCGTAGGCGGCGAGCACGACGTAGGCCGCGAACGCCACCCAGCCGGTGGTCAGCAGGTAGAGCACGTTGCGGTCGCTGCGGCTGCCGAACGGCTCGGGGGCGGCGAAGTGCCAGGCGACCAGCAGCAGCACGACCACCGCGGCCGTGGCCGCGTGCCAGGAGCGGTAGATGCCGAGGTTCATCGGCCGGCCCCGCCGCCACTGCTGTTCGGGCCACTGCTGCTGCCATTGCTGCTGTTCTGGGCGCCGCGCCGCGCGAACAAACGCAGCAGGCGCGCGAAGAAGCCGAGCTGGCCCTTCGTCGCGGCGATCGCCAGCTGCCAGTCGGCGGCTTCGATCGGGGTGTCCATCAGCAGCACTTCGCACAGCGACTGGCTCTGGTCCTTCTGCACCAACTGCAGCGCCTGCTTCGCCAGTTCGCGACCGAGCCGCCCTTGCTTCACCAGGTGTTGCACGGCGCGCCGTTCGTGCGCACGCTGCTCACCGGCGGTCGCGGCATCGTTGCACAGGAAGATCGCGCGCAGATTGCCGAAGCCGAGCAGCGCGTGGCGCTGGATCGGTTGGCTGGCGGCGCGCAGCAGGGCACCGTCGACCAGCGTGCCGTTGGCGCTGCCGCTGTCGACGAGGTGCCAGGCGCTGCCGTCGAACTGCAGCTCGGCGTGTTGCTCGCTGACGGTCTCGTGCGGCAGCAGGACGTCGGCAGTCTCGGCGCGGCCGATGCGCGAGCGCAGCTTCATCAGGCGGATGCGGCGCTTCAGCCCTTCGCCCTTGACGACCACGCGCGGCAGCGACTGGTGCAGGCGCGCTTCGAGTTCAGCCGGAGACAGGCCGGCTTGCGCGGCGACCGGCGGCAGCTCGGTGGTGCGCACCAGCACCGTCGTCGGCTTCGGCGCACCGGTGCGCGACAGGTTGGCGGCGGGCGGCGGCGGTGGTGCTGCAGGTTGCGCGGGTGGGGGCGGCGCCGCGGCTGCGGGCGGCACCGCACTGGGTGCCTGGCCTGGCCGGTAGGCCTTCGGCGGCATCGTCATCATGCCGGCGTCGTCGTTGGCGGGGGCCGCGGTCGGCGGCTTCGGTGTGGCCGGCGGGGGCGATGCAG
>JBILEY010000538.1:0-3619 GCA_044351865.1 Planctomycetota bacterium
GACCTCGTCGTCGGCGGCACGTTCACCGTGGTCGGTGGGGTGCCCGCGAGCAACGTCGCCCGCTGGAACGGCAGCAGCTGGTCGGCGCTCGGGCCCGGTCTCAACGGCTCGGTGCGCGCGCTGTCGGCGAGGCCGAATGGCGACCTGTTCGCCGGCGGATCGTTCTACCTGCCGGGCTTCGTGTCCCCGTCCGTTGCGAAGTGGAACGGCACGGGTTGGGTGGCGATGGGCTCTGGCTTGGGCGGTGCCGTCAACGACTTCGCGACCTTGCCGAACGGCGACCTGATCGCCGTCGGTGGCCAGGTCGCGCGCTGGAATGGCGCCACCTGGTCGACGCTGGGCACTCTGCAATCCAACAGCCAGGCTCACACCGTCACCAGGTTGGCGAATGGCGACCACGTCGTCGGCGGCGAGTTCCGCGACGTCTCGGGCTTGTCCGTCCGCGGGCTCGCGACGTGGGATGGCAGCAGTTGGGCGAGAGTGTCGATGGGGAGCCCGTGGACCGATGGCCCGATCCACGCGTTCCTCGCGCTGCCGAACGGCGACGTCGTCGCGGGTGGTGGGTTCACGACGACCGGCGGGGTGACCGCCAACGGCATCGCACGCTGGAATGGCCTCGGCTGGTCCACGTTCGGCAGCGGCGTGAACGGCTCGGTCCACGCGCTCGCCCGCTTGCCGAACGGCGACCTCGTGGCCGGCGGTTCGTTCACGCTGGCCGGTGGTGTGCCAGCCGGCAACCTCGCGCGCTGGGACGGCATCGGCTGGTCGGCGCTGGGCAGCGGCGTCAGTGGATTCGTCAACTCGCTCGTGGTCCTGCCGAACGGCGACCTCGTGGCGGGCGGGGCCTTCACCTTGGCCGGAACCGTGAGCGCCAACCGCATCGCGCGTTGGGACGGGGCGAACTGGTCGGCGCTCGGCCTCGGCGTCAGCGGCACCCTGCCGGGCAGCCCGTGGCCGTTCCCGCAGGTGCTGGCTCTCGCCGCGCGGCCGGACGGAAGCCTGATCGCAGCCGGCTCCTTCACCCATGCCGGCGGGACCTTGACCAACGGGATCGCGCGCTGGAACGGCACCAGCTGGTCGTCGATCGGTGCAGCAACCAACGGTGTGGTCCACGCCCTGCTGCCGCAGCCCGACGGCAGCCTGATCGTCGGCGGGGCGTTCTCGGTGGCCGGAACGACGAACGCCATGCGCGTGGCGCGGTGGACTGGCACCAGCTGGTCCCAGGTCGGCGCCGGCATGAGCCCGAGTGTCGGTCGGGTCGTCGCGATGACGAACCTGCCGAACGGCGACCTGGTGGTCGCCGCGCAGCCAGCCGGGATCGGCCCGCCGTTGCCGAGCCCCTTGCTGCGTTGGAACGGCGCGTCGTGGTTGCCGATCGCGAACGGCTTCGACGCTGCTGCCAATGCCGTGGCCTGGTGGCAGGGTGGCGAGCTGCTCGCCGGCGGCGGCTTCGTCGCGGTCGGCGCTGTGGTCTCCACCGGCTTCGCGCGCCAGTCGACCTCGTGCCTGGCGGTCGCCAGCAGCCTGGGCAGCGGTTGCCCAGGATCCGGTGGCGCCAACGACTACGCGGCAGCGAGCCTGCCGTGGATCGGCTCGACGTTCTTCGCCCGCAGCACGACGCTTCCCCAGTCGGCGATCGTGGTGGTGGTGACGGGCTTCGCGCCGGCGAACGTGCCGCTCGCGGCGGTGCTGCCACCGTCCCAGCCGGCCTGCAGCTTGCTGGTGAGTCCGGACGTGCTCTTCCCGACGCTGTCCAACGTGGGCACCGTCGACGTTGCGCTGGCCATCCCGAACAGCCTGACGCTCGTCGGTCTGCCGCTGTACCAGCAGCTGGTGTCGCTCGAGTTCGACCCGAGCTTCGCCTTCGTCGACAACACCAGCAGCAACGCCCTGGCCCTGACGATCGGTTCGTTCTAGCCAGCTGCGCCGATCCGTTTCGCTAGACGTTGCCGATCACGCCCCGGATGCCGTTGCCGAGGCCGGCGCCGAACGCATTCAGCGTCGGCTCGAACGCGCCGCCTTGCGCGTGCAACAGGCCGCCGAGCAGCGACGGCGAGTTCGGCACGTTCAGCGAGAGCGCCGGATTGCCGAGGAAGACCCCGATCAGCGTCAGGTCGGCGTGCAGCACACAGCCTGGCAGGCCGAGACCGTCCAAGGGCAGGTTCGGGTTGGTGAAGCCGAGGATCGTGAACCCGAGCGTCGCCGCCGGCGGCAGCGAGTCGAGGGCGAGTTCCCAGGTGCCGCCGAGGCGCGGCCGCGAGATGCCGCGCAGCGTCGAGCCGTTGCAGCTGCCGCCGACGACGTCGTTGCGCGCCGGCGTGCCGGCCGGGATCGCGCTGGTGAACTGCAGCAGGAAGACGCTGTTGCTCAGGTTGCCGTTGATGTCCGTGCACTCGACACTGACCTTCGTGGCGCCGCCGGGTGCGGCAACCCAGTCCCTGACTCTGGCAACACCGGGCGTGGTACCGAGCAGCCCCACGATCGGGACGCCGCGCACGTCCAGGTGGGCTGGCAGCAACACGTCGTAGCGGCCGAGGCCAAGGCGCGTGATGGTGATCGGGGCAGCTGGCCCGTTGGCGCCGTTGCTGTCCGAGAGCAGGGGGTCGGGGGTGTAGCTCGGGGACAGACTGTTGTTGGCGAACAGGAAGGCGCCGGAGCCCAGGTGCGGCGGCTGCGCGGCCGCGGTTTCCGTGTAGCTCAACAGGAACTCCCTGTCGCTGGGGGTGCCGTTGGCGGCGAAGGTCCGCACCTCCACCACCACGTCAGAGCCCGTGCTGCCCTGGCTGAACCAGGTGGAGACCTGGGCGCGAGTGTCGTTGCGATAGCCACTGACCTGCACGTGCCCGCGCGTTGCACCGACGGTCGCGAGCCCCGGCAGCGTCACGTCGTATCTGCCGACGCTGATGCGTCGGATCGTGATGGCGCCACGGTTGCCGTTGAAGCTGAATTGCGGCTCCGGCGTCCAGGTGGGCAGAGTCCAGGACGCGCTGCTGGCCCGGTCCGCCCACACGTAGGCGGTGCGAGCCGTGGGGCTCCCGCCGACGCGATAGACCATCGAGAAGTCGCCGTCCGTGGGTTGGCCGGCCGCATTGCGGGTCATGACCCACATCAGGACCTTGCCATTGCTGGCCCGGGCGTAGCCATCGACAACGGAATAGAAGTTGAGGTTGCCCGAGAACGGCGCCGCGCAGACCTGCACATTGCCGAATTCGTCCAGGTGTGCAGGCAGCAGCAGCTCGACGAAGCCGGTCGACAACCGCGTGGCCGTGATCAACTCGCCGCTCGGTGTGCGCTGGTAGTTGATGCTCGGGATCGTGGAGGTCGGTGGGTTCCTGACCCACGCGAATGCGTAGTGCCCTTCCACCGGGTTCGCCTCGGCCGCGAACGAGGCGCCGCGCAGGGTCAGGGTGTAGGGCCGGGCCGCGGTCGAGGTGCCGCTCCACTGGGTGAACGAGTTGAGTGCCCCCGGACCATCCGGTGCGCGCTCGGTGGCGAACGGCGAGTCATTCCAGAGTTGGTTGCCGTTCTGGTCGAGTGCGTCGTTGTCGTACTGGGAGACGGCGATCAACACCGACCCAGCGCCGGAGAACTGACCGGAGAGCGTCGACTGCGTCGAGCC
>JBILEY010000539.1:0-3607 GCA_044351865.1 Planctomycetota bacterium
AGGGGCGCGAGTGGAGCGACGTCATGCGCGAAGAGGACGGCGCCGTGCGCACGTTCTTCAGCGAGTTCGGCGAAGCCACGGCGCCGGGCGGCGAGAGCCTCGGCGTCGCCGTCGAGCGCATGCTGCTGTGGTGGCAGGAACGCATGAAGCCGTCGCTCGGCAAGTCGCTGGTGGTGGTGCTGCCCGGCACGCTGCTGGGTGGGTTCGCCGCGGCGATGCTCGGCATGCGGCTGTCGCGCAGCGTCACGCTGAGCCTGCCGATGGGCGGCATCGGGGCGCTGGACGTGTTCCAGAACGGCTCGCGCGTGTCGACCTGGAACGTCGACGCGCTGCGGGAGTAGAGGCGATCGTCGCCGCCCGTGGGCCGGTCGACCGTCCCGGTGCGGCTGCGGCCCGTGGTGGCGGCCCGCTCGTCCGCTGGTCGGGCAGTCAGTCGGCGAACAGGTCGGCGAGCGAGGTTGCGTCGAGGATGCGGTCGAGCCAGCGGTCGAGTTCGGCGCGTGAGGCCTGCTGCACCCGTTCGACGGCGATGGAGTCGGGGTTGCCGAAGCGTCGGGTGATCTGGCGCAGCAGGATGGAGACCTGAACTTCAGCCTTGCCTTCGTTGCGGAGCTGCTGGGCGGTGGAGACGAACTTGTTCTTCATGGCGGGGTCCGTGAAGCGGCGGGTCAGCAGGCGCTCGACGACCGGCGTCGGCAGGCCGGAGGTCGCGAAGACGTAGTCTACCAGCGTGTCGAACAGCTCGCGGCCACCGCGGGCTTCGCCGAGGCGGTGGGCCTGTTCCTGCAGGTCGTGCCACGCGTCGAGGAAGGCCGCGAACGCGCGTTCGTCGCGCGCCGCCTTCGGCAGGTACTGCAGCGCGCTGAGCGCGCACAGCCCGAACACACTGAGGGCACGGCGACGCAGCCGTTCGGGTGGCACGTCGTGCAGGTCGTCGAGCACGTAGGTCAGCGACGGCAGGTAGCGCTGCAGCGGCTTCGGGATGCGGGCCAGATCGAACAGCCCGCGCACGTTGCGCGGCGAGCGCCACGGGCGGGTGTCGGCGTGCAGCACGACCGGCAGCACCGCCGGCAGGAAGCGATCGCGCGGGTGTTCGCGGCGGTGGGTGCGCAGCACGGCGACCACCTGATCGAGGATCTGCAGTGCGTCGAAGCGGCGGCTCTGCGACTTGTGCTCGAGCACGACATAGAGCAGCAGGTCCTGCTGGTGGCGGGTGCGAACGGCGAAGAGCAGGTCGCAGAGGGTTCGGCGGCTGCGACGGCCGTGCTGCGTGGGGTTCTTGCGGGTCAGGGTGCGCCAATCGATGGCGTCGGCGAGGCTCGCGGGCAGGGCGGTGCGCAGCAGGGGAACCGCGTGCTCGGGGTCGCCGAACGCCACCTGGAACAGGTGATCGTGATGGGATGCCACGTCCCATGGGGACGACGGGGGCGAACTTCGGTCAGGAAAGCAGCGATTTCCTGGTGGATCCGGCGAGCGAAGGGCGCAGATGCGCGCCAGGGGCCGAGCTTCCTCAGTCCTTCTTCGGCATCTTGCAGCCGGCCGGCGCGTCGCTCGTGCCGCACTTCGGCGTGCAGCCACCGCCGCCGCCTTCGTCCTTCTTGGCGTCGCTCGCATACGAGCTGCCGCGGTAGTCGGTCTCGTAGAAGCCCGTGCCCTTGAAGATCACGCCGGCACCGCCGCCGATCAGCCGTTCGAGCTTCGCCTTCTTGCAGGCCGGGCACTTCTTCAGCGGCTCGGCCGACATGCTCTGGAACTCTTCGAAGCGGTGGCCGCAGGCGCTGCACGCGTAGTCGTAGGTGGGCATGGTTCGCTCGCTGGGAGAAGGGCTCAGTTCTTCGGGGCGGGGCCGGAGACGACGACGCGGCTGTGGCGCACGACGCGGTCGCCGATCATGTAGCCGGCTTGCAGCACGCGCAGCACCTGGCCTTCGGCGACCCCCGCGGCGGGCTCCATGCCGACGGCTTCGTGCTTCAGCGGGTCGAAGGCGACGCCGACGGCGCGGATCTCCTGCAGGCCGTGCCGTTCGAGCGCACTGTGCAGCAGCATGCGCGTCATGCGCACGCCTTCGATCAGCGCCTTCGGGTCGGTGTTGCCGCCGTCGAATGCGGCGAGCGCCATACCGAAGCTGTCGAGGGCGGGCAGCAGCTCCTGCGCCATGCCCTCGATCACGCGCCGCTTCTGGTCGTCCATCTCCTGCCGGGCGCGGCGCCGGATGTTGGCGGCGTCGGCGAGCTGGCGCTGCAGCTGCAGTTCGAGCTGGTTGCGCTCCTCGCGCAGCTTCGCCATCTCCTGCTCCGGCGCCGGGATCTCGACGGCGGGCTCCTTGCCGTGCGCCGTCTTCTGCGGCTCGGGGTTGCCGTTCGCGGGGTCGCCGTTGCCGGCCTGGTTGTTCGCGGTGTCGTTCAAAGGTTGCTCCTGGCGCTCACGAGAAGATGTCCTTGACCTTCTCGAAGATGGTCTTCTTGCCGTTCTTCTTGCCCTTCTTGCCGTCGATCTCGTCGAACTTGCGCAGCAGCTCTTCCTGCTCCGCCGAGACCTTCTTCGGCACGTCGACCTGCACCTGCACGACGAGGCTGCCGCGGCCGTAGCCGTCGGCGCGCGGCAACCCGTGGTTGCGCACGCGCAGCTTCTCACCGGGCTGGGTGCCGGCCGGGATCTTCATGGCGACCGTCTCCCCGGTGATGGTGGGGATCTCGATCTCGTCGCCCATGACCGCCTGGCGGAACGTGATGCGCGACTGCATCAGCAGGTCCTCGCCGTAGCGAGTGAACACGTCGTGTTCCTTGACGTGCAGCACGACGACGAGGTCGCCGGGCGGGCCGCCGCCTTCGCCCGGCTCGCCCTGGCCGGCGATGCGTTCGTTGTGGCCCGACTCGATGCCGGCCGGGATCGTCAGCGTGATCGGCGACTCCTTCGGGATGGCGCCGCGGCCGTGGCACTTCGGGCACGGGTCGTCGATCGATGCGCCTTGGCCCTGGCACGTCGGGCACGTCTGCCGCATCTGGAAGAAGCCCTGCGAGCGCACGACCTGGCCGTGGCCACCGCACGTCTTGCAGGTCTTCTTCTGCGTGCCCGGCTTGGCGCCGCTGCCGCTGCAGTGCGCGCAGCGTTCGGGACGCTTCAGTTCGATGGTCTTCTTGACGCCGGTGGCGACCTCTTCCAGCGTCAGCTCGATGTCGGCCCTCAGGCTGGCGCCGCGTCGGCCGCGACCGCGACCGCCACCGCCGAAGAACTGCTCGAAGAAGCCGCCGCCGCCACCGCCGCCGCCGAACAGGTCGCCGAACGCGGCGAAGATGTCCTCGGCCGACGCGAAGCCGCCGCCGCCGCCCTGTGGGCCGTCGACGCCGGCGTGGCCGAACTGGTCGTAGCGCTGGCGCTTCGTCGCGTCGCTGAGCACCGCGTAGGCCTCGGCCCCGTCCTTGAAGCGCTTCTCCGCCTCGGCATTGCCCGGGTTGCGATCCGGGTGGTTCTCGAGGGCCAGCTTGCGGTAGGCCTTCTTGATGGTGTCGTCGTCGGCCTTGCGGTCGACGCCGAGCACTTCGTAGTAGTCGCGCTTCTGGGCCATGGGAGGAACGGAGCCGACGGGCTCTATCGGCGCAGCCGCCAG
>JBILEY010000540.1:0-3594 GCA_044351865.1 Planctomycetota bacterium
GCCGGTGGTCGCGTCGACGCCGGCGACCGCCATCGCCGCGCGGATCACGTCCTCCTGGTAGAGCATGATGCCGAGCGTGTCGGCGAACACTTCGGCCAGCAGCGGGTGCGCCGCCGTCACCGGTTCGAGCCCGCGTGCGCGCGCGACGAACGCGTCCCTCATGCCCGACGCCGCCGGCCCCGGCCGCACCAGCGCCACCGCCTGGATGACGCGGTCCATCGTCGTCGCCTGCATCTGCTGCAGCAGCGTGCGCATCGCCGGCGACTCGACCTGGAAGCAGCCGAGCGTGCGGCCGCTGCGCAGCAAGGCGCCGGTGCGTTCGTCGTCTTCGGCGACCTGCTGCAGGTCGGGCACGACGGTGCCGTGGCGCTGCAGCATGCGCACGCAGTCGTCGACGATCGTCAGCGCGCGGTTGCCGAGCAGGTCGATCTTGACCAGACCGAGGCCCTCGACGAAGTGCATGTCGTACTGGGTGACGACGACGCCCTTGGCGGCGCGCTCGAGGGGCGCGTGCGTGCGGATCGGTTCCGGCGTGACGACGATGCCGCCCGGATGCACGCCGAGATGCCGCGGCGCCTGCAGCAGCGCCTGCGCCCCGGCGAGCAGCTGCCGTTCGCGTCCGGGTGGCAGGAACGAGCCGTCGTCGGAGCTGCTGCGCCCGCGCTTCTCGGCGAAGAAGCCCGGCGTGTCGGCGACGACCTGGGCCAGGTCGACGTCGGGCCGCGTATGCCACGGCAGCAGCTTGCTGCGCCGGCTGGCTTCGGCCGGCGGCAGGCCGAGCACCTTCGCCGCTTCCTGGTAGGCCGCGCGGGCGCCGCAGGTGTTGTAGGTGGCGATCATCGCCACGTGCTCGCGGCCGAAGTGCGCGTAGACGGCGTCGATCAGTTCGTCGCGGCGCCGCCAGCAGAAGTCGAGGTCGATGTCGGGCAGGTCGCTGCGGCCCGGGTTCAGGAAGCGCTCGAACAGCAAGCCGTAGCGCAGCGGGTCGGCGTCGGTCAGGCCGAGGCAGTGCGCGATCAGGCTGTCGGCGGCGGAGCCGCGGCCGACGAACGGGATGCCGCGTTCGCGCGCGAGGCCGGCGATCGCATCGACGGCGAGGAAGTACGGCGCGAAGCCCATCGCCTCGACGACGGCGAGTTCGCGTTCGCAGCGCGCCTGCGCTTCGGGCCGATCGCCGTGGCGGCGGCGCAAGCCCTGCTGCACCAGCTGGCGCAAGCGCGCCGCGGCGTCGACACCGGGCGGCAGGTCGACCGGCGGGAAGATCGGCGGGGCGCGCTCGGGGAACGCCAGCGTGCAGCTGGCGCGCACCAGCTCGGCGACCTGCAGCGCGTCCGGCGCATCGTCGTGGCCGCGGCGCCACGTCGCCGCCGTCGGCAGGTGCGCCGTCGCAGGCGCCTGGCCGAGCCCGCGCAGGTCGAACGCCGCGTCGCCGCCGCGCAGCCCGCGGTTCCACTTCACCGCCAGGAACAGCTGGTGCTGCGCACGGTCCTCGGGAGCCGGGAACCACACGTCGTGCACCGCACAGCAGCGCAGGTCGAGGTCCGCGGCGAGCTGGCGCAGCAGCGCGCGCGGCCAGCGCCGACCGGGATCGGGCAGTTTGCGGCCGGGCTCCGGCTCGTCGGCGAACGTCGCGCCGTCGAGCTCGCGCTCGGGGTCGGCGCCGGCTGCCGCCGACACGTCGTCGTCGTGTCGCGGCAGCGCCACCAGCAGCTGGTCCGCCGGCACGCGCACGCTGAGCTCCGGCAACAGCCGCGGATCGCCGCACAGGAACCACAAGCCGGCGGCGTGGCGTTCACACGCGCGCGGCAGGTCGAAGCGTTCGCGGTCGGTGTCGGCCGCGGTGTCGGCGCCCGGCCCGGCGACGCCGTGGCGTTCGCTGAGCAGGCTGCACAACGAGCCGTAGCCGACGCGGTCGCGGGCGATCACCACCAGGCGGCGACTGCCGTGCACGATCTCGCAGCCGAACAGCGCCTGCAGGCCCAGGCGCGCCGTCTCGCGCGCGAACGGCAGCAGGCCGTAGAGCGCGTTGGTGTCGGCGAGCACCAGGTGCGACAGCCCGCGGCGCACGGCCTCTTCGCCGAGTGCGCGCGGCGACGCCGGCGCGGTCAACAGCGAGTAGTGCGTGCGGACGAGCAGGAGGGCCACGTCCGGGGTATACCTAACGGATACCGAACATCAAGCGGGCTGCGCCCGCACGCGGTCACTCGTCGTCGTCTTCGAAGCGACGGCTGCCACGACGGCCGCCATACGCATCGTCTCCGCCTTCGTCGCGACGGCGCGGCTGCGGCGCGCGGCGCTGCGGGCCGAGGTCGCGTTCGCGCTTGGGCCGTGCATCGGGGCCGAAGCGGTTGCGGTCGTCGACCGGCGGGCGCGGGGCACCACCGCCGCCGCCGCCACCGCCGCCGCCGCCACCACCGCTCGGCGGACCGCCGGCACCCGGCCCTGGGCCCGTCGGCCGCGGGCCACCGAAGCCGGGACGATCGCCGCGCGGCGGACCGCCGAAGCCCGGACCACGCGGGCCGCCCGGACCACCGGGACCCGCACCGGGGCGGCGTTCTTCAGCCTCGGTCACGCGCAGTTGGCGCATGCCGAACAGCTTGCCGTCCATCGCCGCCATCGCCGCGCGCGCCTGCTCGTCCGTCGCCATCTCGAGGAACGCGAAGCCGCGCGGTCGCTGCGTCTCGCGGTCCATGACGATGTGCACGCGCTCCACGGTGCGGCCGTCCTGGCTGAACGCTTCGCGCAGATCCGCCTCACTGGCGTCGTAGGGAAGGTTCCCGACGTACAGTCTCTTGCCCATTCTGGTGTGACTTCCTCGTTCGACAAGCGAGAGCATTCATGCATCGATCGTCGAGGAAGCCGCCTCGTCGAGGTGCGGGCCGATCGGCTGCATGCCGCCGCGGAGCCTGGCTCTGCGGTCGGCGCGGATGATACGAAGGGCGAGGCCGACCGGAAGCCCTGCGCCGCACTTTCCCCCTGGTCCTGCGTAGCAAGGGCAGCCTAGTCTCGCGACCTCATGCCGAACGCCCGCCACTCCTTGCCCATTCCGCTCGGCCTGCTGCTCCTCCTGCTGGCCGTTCTCATCGGCTGCACCCGACCGGCGCCACAGGCGTCGGCGGTCGAGGCGACGCCCGGCCCCGCCGCCCCCGCACGCCCAGCCGGCGACGCACCGGCAGCCCCTTCCACCCCCGCCACGACCGCGATGACCCCGCCGGCCCCGACGCCCTCCCCGAATCCGTCTTCGCCCGCGACCGCGCCCGCCAAGAAGGCCGTCGCCACGTTCGCCAGCGGCTGCTTCTGGTGCACCGAGGCCGTGCTCGAGCGCCTCGACGGCGTGCTCGACGTGACCTCCGGCTACATGGGCGGCCACGTCGACAACCCGACCTACCGCGCGGTCTGCGAGGGCGAGACCGGCCACGCCGAGTGCGTGCAGGTGACGTTCGATCCGGCCCGCATCCGCTACGAGGACCTGCTCGAGTGGTTCTTCCGCTCGCACGACCCGACCACGTTGAACCGCCAGGGTGCCGACGAAGGCACGCAGTACCGCTCGGCGATCTTCTGGCACGACGAGGGCCAGCGCGACGCCGCGCAGAA
>JBILEY010000541.1:0-3578 GCA_044351865.1 Planctomycetota bacterium
AGTGCTTCCGCGGCTTCGGAACCAGCGCGCACAGCCGCTCCATCAGCACCGCCTTCGTCATCAACACGTTCGCGCGCGATGCCACCCACGAACGTCCTCCAGGCCGCCTGCACCCCGCAATACAGAACAATCCCCTCCGGCTAGCGCCGAGCTCGTCCGCCTTCCTTCTTGCGCACCAAGGCTGGAGTGCGGACCTGGCGGCGGGTTGTCGGCTCGGGGTCGCGCCACGGCGGTTCGCCGGCCCGCGCCGCCGCTCAGAAGACCCACACCAGCGCGAGGCTCACCTCCGCCTCGTAGTCGTCGCGGGCGATGTCGCTGCGGCGCACCTCGTCGCCGTAGAACTCGACGTTGGCCTGCGCGATGCACTGCAGCTTCGACCACACGTAGAAACGATGCACGAGGGTCACGCCGGTCGCGCGGAAGCCGCCCGAGAGCCGCACCGCATCGAGCCCCGACGTCTGCGCCTCGGCGGCGGTGATGCCGAAGTCCTTGTTGAGGAACGCCGCATCGCCGAACGACGCGTAGCCGAACACCTCGGTCCCCGTGCCGTCGCGGGCGTCACCGAAGCGGTGGCCAGCGGCGAGCACGCCGAGCAGGCCGAAGTCGCGTTCGCCGATCAGCGCCTTGCCGCCGACCCAGTTGCGCCACTCGGCGTCGAGGCCTTGGCGGAACTCGACCGAGCCGACGATGTGGTCGTCCTTGGTCGCGAGGCCGTCGAGGCGGCCATCGTCGGAGTCGCCGGCGTCGCGGCCGCCTTCGTAGCGCGCGCTCAGCTGCACGAGCGAACGGTCGAATGCGCGCGCCCGCCATCCCGCCTCGATGCCCTCCCAGAAGAACACGCTGTCGCCGGTGCGCCATTGCACCACGCCGACCGGTTCGACGCCGAACTCGTACTCGTCCGCGCCGTCGTAGGCGCCTTCGTATTCGATGCCCACTCCGAGGGCCAAGCCAAGGCCGCCGCCCCGCGTGAAGTCGAGCACCGACGGCAGCGGCACCAGCGCGTCGGGACCGGCGGCCACCTGCGGGGATCGGGCCGCGGCCTTGGCGTCGGACGCCTTGGCGGCGGGGACCGGGTCTTGGCGCGCCGACGCCGCGTCCGAGGCGGGAGTCGGCGACTGGCCGCGCAGTCCGGCGCCGGCGGCCGCAAGGCAGAGCACGACCAAGGCGGGGCGAAGCGTGAATGGTAGGTTCGGTTGGATCATGCGGAGTGTTCTCGTGCCAAAAACCTACGTCGCGATCGGCGCGCCGCGCCGTCCAGTCGCCGTCCATTCGCCGTCCATTCGGCGTCGCTTCCGCGCGCTGCGCACTCGTGCCGCAGCAGGGACGCCCGCGCGCAAGCCGTCAATTCGGCGTCACCCGACGCGGCCAGCCGGATGACGGTGGCGGAGCTTGTCACCCGCGATGCGCATCCTGCTCATCGAGGACGACCAGGCGCTCGCCAGCAACCTGCTGGAGCAATTCACCAACCAGGAAGTGGTCAACAACGAGAAGGACGACATCCGCGGTCTCGCGGCAGCCGCTGCGGGCGAGCACGGGGTGGTCCGGGTCGAATCCATGATCGGGTCGCCGGCTGGCAGCCAGGAGGCGAATCAGATGGCTGCTGTGGGCATCGGCTCGGCGCGGTCGGATCGAGGCGCACGCGCGGGCAGGCCGCTGGCGTTGGCGAACTGCACTCAGAACGGCCGTCCCCAACTCGGATACGCCGTCAACCGCCGCCGCGCACGCGTCACCGCCGCCCGCCCGCGAGCCGCGCCGATTCGGGTGCGCGGCGCAGTTCGCGCATCGCCCACAGGCCCACCGCCGGCCCGAGCGCCAGCAGCGCGAAGGTCCAGCCGAACCCGCAGGCATCGGCCAGCACCGGCACGACCTGGATCGACGCCAGCGTCAGCAGGAAGCCGCACGCGGTCTGCGTCGTCAGCTGCGTGCCGACGTACTCCGGCTCCGCCAGTTCGCTGACGCTGGCGCTGAACTGCGCCGAGTCTGCGACCACGGCGAAGCCCCAGACGCAGCAGATGGCGAGCGCGAGCAGCGGCGACACTTCGGCCGCGAAGCCGACGACCAGCGCGCAGCCGCCGCTGATCCACAGGCTGAGGCTCGCGGTGCGGGTGCGGCCCCAGCGGTCGGCGAGCGCGCCGGCGAGCACGCTGCCGAGGCCGCCCAGCGCGATCGCGACGAACGCCGCCAGCGACGCGGCGGCCGGCGACCAGCCCGCCGGCGCGAGCACGCGCTGCAGGAACAACGGCGTCCACGTCCACATCGCATACAGCTCCCACATGTGGCCGAGGTAGCCGAGGTTGGCCAGCCGCAGCGGCCGATGGCGGAAGGCCTGCGCCATCTGCCGCAGCTGGAACGGCGGCGTGCGCGCCGCGAACGGGCCGCGCTGCGCGACCCCGAGCGCCAGCAGCGCGCCGGCGACGGCGAGCGCGCTGGCGCCGTAGAGCGGCGGCCGCCAGTCGTCGGCCGCGCCGAGCCCGCGCAGCAGGTTGGGCGCCGCCGAGCCGACCGTGGTCGCGAACACGACGATGCCGATGCCGAGTCCCCGGTCGCGCTGCGTCCACGACGCGACGAGCCGCATGCCGAGGGGATAGACGAGCGCACACGCAGCGCCGGTGACGAGCCGCAGCAGCAGCAGCACGGGCAGCGACGGCTCGCACAGCGGCGCCGCGACGGTGGCCGCAGCACCGGCAAGGCAACCGCCCGCCATCAGGACGCGCGGCGCCGTGCGGTCGGCGAGGTTGAGCAGCGCGCTGCCCAGCGCGCCCAGCACGAAGCCCAGTTGCACGGCCATCGTCAGCCACGCGACCGCTGCCGGCGCGAGCTGAAGGTGGCGCAGCATCGCCGGAGCCACCGCGCTGACCGAGAACCACACGCTCATCCCGAGCAGGGACGCCACCGCCACGCCGCCGATCGTCGACCACTTGCGGGCAGGGGACACGTTCATGGGCATGCGATCACGCGGTGCGCCGCACGACGACGGCGAGGCGGACTTTGCGCCGCGCGTCTGGCTGCGTCCACCGGCGCGTCGCCGAACCGCGCGTCACTTCGGCATCGGCGCGTGCACGACACTCGCCCAAGCCGCGATGCACGATCCCTCGCGCTGGCTGCACCGCCGACACCGGCCGCGTGAGCGTACGGTCCGGGCTCGCCACTGGGCGTTGGAAGGGCTCGCTGCAATCCGTGACTTCACTGGTAGGCGGGATGGTCGGATTGGCCGGTGGCGACCAGCACGGTGATGCGGTGGTGGGCGATCCCGGCCATCGCCAGTTCGTCGACGATCGGCTGCAGCAGCTGGCCGTGGGACACCGGCCGCGTGATGTCGCAGGTCATGTCGCACGCGCTGTCGCCGCCGCGGGCAAGGGCATGCAGCGGCTGGCCGCCGAACAGCCTGGCGAGCGCGTCGCGCACGGCGTCCGCAGGTCAGGCGCACTGGGGAGGGGATAGGAAATTCAAGCTGCGGTCCCGGACCACCCGGAACCCACCCCCGCCATCCTTCCGCCCGCGCACGACCCCGTCCAGGCGGTCGCAGTCGCCCGCTTCGGGCTCGTTCCCGCCAGCTTCGCGCCCTCCGGACGCACCGC
>JBILEY010000542.1:0-3576 GCA_044351865.1 Planctomycetota bacterium
ATCCTGCGCCTGCTGGTCACCAGTGCCGCGTTCCGCCGCGACGCGGCCCGCCCGCGCGACGGCGCGCACGATCCGGACGCGCGCCTGCTGACGCGCTTCCCGCGGCGGCGGCTCACCGCCGAGGCGCTGCGCGACCAGGCGCTGTTCGCCGGCGGCCTGCTGGTCGAACGCTTCGGCGGCCCGAGCGTGAAGCCGTACCAGCCGCCGGGCCTGTGGCAGGAGGTGGCGATGACGCAGTCGAACACGCGCACCTACCAACAGGGCAGCGGCGACGCGCTGTGGCGGCGCAGCCTCTACACCTACTGGAAGCGCGCCTGCCCGCCGCCGAGCCTGCTGACGCTCGACGCGCCGACGCGCGAGTTCTGCACGATCCGCCGCAGCACGACCAACACACCGCTGCAGGCGCTGGTGCTGTGGAACGACGAGCAGTTCGTCGAAGCGGCGCGTGCGCTGGCACAGCGCACGCTCGCCGACGCGGCGCTCGCCGACGACGACGCGCGGCTGCAGCAGATGCACGTGCGCACCACCGGCCGCACGCTCGACGCGCGCGGCCTCGCCGCCGTGCGCACGACGTTGACGACGCTGCGCGCGCGCTTCGCGGCCGCTCCCGCCGATGCCGAGGCGCTGCTCGGCGTCGGCGCACATGCCCGCAGCGACGCCAAGGCGACCGAGCTGGCGCCGTTCGTCGTGGTCGCCAGCGCCTTCCTGAACCTCGACGCCACGCTCTGCCTGGAGTGATCGCATGCAACCCCACGAACCACAGGCCGACCCGCTGTCGCTGACCCGCCGCCGCTTCTTCGCGCGTTCGGCGCAAGGACTCTCTGCGGCCCTCGCCACCACGGCGCTGGCCGAGACGCTGCCGGCGAGCACCGCGGCCCGCACCGGGACGCGACCGCGGGCCCACGGCGACGACGCCGGCCGCGGTCCGCACTTCGCACCGCGCGCCAAGCGCGTCATCTACCTGCACATGGAAGGCGGGCCGAGCCAGCTCGACCTGTTCGACCACAAGCCGCACCTGGTCGACTGGTACGACCGCGACCTGCCGGAGTCGGTGCGCAACGGCCAGCGGCTGACCGGCATGACGTCGGGCCAGACGCGCTTCCCGATCGCGCCGTCGATGTTCCGCTTCACCCGGCACGACAACGGCGGCGACGGCGCCTGGATCAGCGAGCTGATGCCGCACCTCGGCACCGTCGCCAAGGAGCTGTGCATCGTGCGCTCGATGCACACCGAGGCGATCAACCACGAACCGGCGATCACGTTCGCGCAGACCGGCACGCAGCAACCCGGTCGCCCGAGCTTCGGGTCGTGGACCAGCTACGGGCTCGGCAGCGAGAACCGCGACCTGCCGACGTTCGTCGTGCTGATCACGCAGGGCTTCGGCAACATGCAGGCGCTGGCCGCGCGCTTCTGGGGCAACGGCTTCCTGCCGAGCGAGCACCAGGGCTGCAAGCTGCGCAGCAGCGGCGATCCGGTGCTGTTCCTGCAGGATCCGCCGGGCGTGCGCCGCGAGGACCGCCGCGCCATGCTCGATCTCGTCGGGGAACTCAGCCGGCAGACGCACGAACGCACGCTCGACCCCGAGGTCGAGGCGCGCATCGCGCAGCAGGAGATGGCGTTCCGCATGCAGACGTCGGTGCCGGACCTGGTCGACCTGCGCGGCGAGAGCGAGGCGACGTGGCAGCTCTACGGCGACGAAGCGAAGAAGCCGGGCACGTTCGCCAGCAGCTGCCTGTTGGCGCGGCGGCTGTGCGAACGCGGCGTGCGCTTCGTGCAGCTCTACATGCGCGGCTGGGACCAGCACGGCAACCTGCCGGGCGAGATGCGCCTGCAGTGCCAGGCGGTCGACCGGCCGATCGCAGCGTTGCTGACCGACCTGCGTCGCCGCGGCCTGCTCGACGACACGCTGGTGGTGTTCGGCGGCGAGTTCGGCCGCACGGTCTACAGCCAGGGCGGCCTCGCGCGCGACAACTACGGTCGCGACCACCATCCGCGCTGCTTCAGCATGTGGCTCGCCGGCGGCGGCGTGCGCGGAGGCACGGTGTTCGGCGAGACCTGCGAACACGGCTACAACATCGTGCGCGATCCGGTGTCGGTGCACGACCTGCACGCGACGCTGCTGCACCTGCTCGGCTTCGACCACGAACGGCTGACGTTCCGCCACCAGGGCCGCGACTACCGTTTGACCGACGTCGCCGGCAAGGTCGTGCGGCCGCTGCTGGCGTGACCGCGCGCAGCCGTCGCCGCGGCGCTGCTGCACCGGGCGCGCCGCACGGCTAGCCTCTCCGCATGCTCGCGGACAAGTCGCCCTGGGTCGAAGCCTTCGGCCTCGCCCACCCCGTGCTGCTGCACGCCCCGCTCGGACTGCTGCCGGCCCTCGCCCTGTTCGAGTTCGGCCCGCTGCTGCTGCGGCGCGAGCCGCAGCGCGGCGCGGTGCAGGCCCTGGCTGTGCTGAACGGCATCGCCGGGGCGCTGGCGATGGCGTCCGGGCTCGTGCTCGGTGGCAGCCATCGCGGCGAACTCGTCACCGACCACAAGATCGGCGGCATCGTGCTCGGCGGCTTGTGCCTGCTGGTGCTGGTGCTGTCGTTCCGCGGCGGCCGCCTGCCGCTGCGCCTCGCCTTGCTCGGCGCGCTCGGCACGATGTTCTACACCGGCCACAAGGGCGGCGAGATCACGCACGGCAAGGAGCTGGAGAACGCGCTGCGGCGCCTCTTCGGTGCCAGCCAGCCGGCCACCGACGAACCGCGACCGCCGAAGCCGCTGCAGCCAGCAGCGACCGACGTGACGACGCCCAACGGGGCCGCGACCGCGGCGACCGCGACCGACTTCGCGGCCCTGGCGCAGCCGGTGCTCGAGCGCGTCTGCGTGGCGTGCCACAACCCGGACAAGACCAAGGGCGAGTTGCTGCTGACGACGCGCGAGGGCATCGAGAAGGGCGGCGAGAACGGGGTCGTCGTCGTCGCCGGCAAGCCCGACGAGAGCCCGTTGGTCACGCGCTGCGAACTGCCGCTCGACCACGACGACCACATGCCGCCCAAGGACAAGAAGCAGCCGACCGCCGAGGAGATCGCGGCGCTGCGCCGCTGGGTGCTGGCGGGCGCGAAGTTCTGAGCCCAGCTCGCCCGCTGGACCCGGCGCGCTACAGCAGGCGGAAGTCGCGTTCGCTCGCGCGCTGCCGTTCGAACCGCAGGATCTCGAGCGTCGTCTTCGTGCGCATCGCTTCGTCGACGTAGACGCGCCGGAACGGCATCTGCACGTTCTCGACCGCGCGCCAGTCCTCGAGCAGCACGCGCCGCGTCGCCAGGCTGCAGGCGAAGCGATGCACCAGTTCGCGCGGCCGCCCGCTCGACGGTTCGCACAGCAGCTCGAAGCGATCGCGCGGCTTGGCGTCGAGCTCGGGGCCGACGACTTCGAGCGACGCCGGCGGGCGGCGTTCGAGCGTGATGCGCAGCAGGCGCTCGCCCGAACGATCGACGAAGTCCTTGCCCACCACCATGAACAGGTTGGCGTCGCCGAAGCACCACGGCGCGCGCAGGTGCAGGCCGAACAGCATCAGGTCCTGCGACGCGGGAT
>JBILEY010000120.1:0-12467 GCA_044351865.1 Planctomycetota bacterium
TGGCGGTAGCCCGGCTCGTTGCCGACACGCCGGTAGAACGCCGCGATGCGCAGGTGGCGATCGGCGCGCCACTCGAGCACGCGCGCCAGCGCCGTTTCCGCCTCGGCGACCGCCTCGGCGTTCTCCGGCTTCCGCGCCAGGAAGTCGCGCAGTTCCCGCGTTGCGTGCTCCATGCGGTCGAGGTCGTAGTCGGGGCCTTCGAGGCTGGCGACGACGCTCATCGCGAAGCGGTACTGCGCGTGCGTGAACCACTCGCTGTCCGGGTAGTTCAGCATCAGGTCGCGGTAGCGTTCCTGCGCGCGCACGTAGTCGGCGTCGGCGAACGCCATGTCGCCGAGGATGCGCAGCGCGTCGCCGCCGTGCGGCGAGTCCGGATGCCGGCTGACCAGGTGCTCGAGCGCGGTGCGGCCAGCGCGGCGGTCGGACCAGAAGAACAGGAAGCCGCCGTCGCTCGCCGCCAGCTGGTTGCCGAGGTCCCAGACCATCTCGCCGACCTGCGGCCGCAGGTCGCTGTGCGGGTGGTCGTCGGGGAAGCGCTCGAGCACGAGGTAGGCGTCCCAAAGGTCGCCGCGGCCGAGGTGCATGCGCGCCAGCGCGACATCGCGGCGGTCGCGCAGCCGGCGCGGGCACGCTTCGTCGGCCAGGGGGTCGAGTGCTGCCTCGGCGTCGTCGGGCTTGTTCGCCAGCAGTGCGGCCTCGGCGCGGCCCAGGGCCAGCTCCGCCTCGGGGCCCGGCACCGCGGTGACGCTGCTGCACGCGGCGGCGAACCACAGCGGCAGCACGGAGCGGAGCAGGAACGGTCGGCGCAGCATCGGTCCGGATGTTCGCGGGCTCCGCGCTTCGCCGCGAGGGTTTTTCCGCCGCCGACGGCGCGCTCGGGCGGTCAGTCGCCGGCCGGCGCCTCGCGGCGGAACAGCAACGGCCGCAGCCGCGGCCGCAGGTCGATCGCCGTCGCCAGCCAGCGCGCCGGCAGCGCCGCTGCGGCCAGCACCGCCGGACTGTGCAGTTCCGGCCATTGCCGGCCCGGGGCCGCGTGCAGCGCCTGCAGCAGCAGCAGCGCCTCGGCCCGCACCGGCTGGCGCGGTGGCGTCGCGTGCGCGCGGCAGACGAGGCCCGGCCCGTCGTCGCTGCGGAACGCGCCGCCGGCGAGCGGTTCGCCGCAGCTGGCGCAGTGGTGCAGGTCGGGCAGGGCGCCGAGCTGGTGCAGGTGGCGCAGTTCGAGGCCGAGCACGACCTGCGGGATCGCCGCCGTCGGACAACGTTCCAGCAGGTTCAGGCCGCCGACCAGCAGGTCGTAGATCGCCGGCTCGGGGCGGTCGTCGGGCAGCGCGAAGTCGGCGAGCTGCGCCAGGTGGCTCGCCGCCAGGAAGCGCCGCGGTTCGCGCAGGGCCCGCCGTTCGCGCACCAGTTCGGCGCGTTCGAGCAAGCGCAGGCCGCCGCGGTCCGCCGAGAACGTCGCCACCACTTCGTTCAGGAAGTCGAGGCGGCCGAGGAACGGCGAGTCCGGCCGATGCGCGCCCTTGGCGAGGCCGACGAGGCGCCCGTGCTCGCGCGACAGGCAGGTGACGATGCGGCTGCTCTCGCGGAAGTCGCTGCGCCGCAGCACCACGGCCAGAACGCGCAGGTTGGCCCGGCCGCCCTGGCGCCGGGGGCGACGTGGGGCCGCCGGTGACCCCGCCGCCGCCTCGCTCACCCGCGTTCCTCGGCGACCTCGGGCGACAGCAGGGTCGCGCGCAGCAGGTGCACGCGCCGGTCGTCGGCCTGCAGCACGCGGAACTCGACGTTGTCGACGACGACCGTCTCGCCGACGGTCGGGATGTGGTTGAGCCGCGCGATCACCAGGCCCGCGACCGTCTCCCAGTCGCCGCTCTCCGGCAGCGACGTGCCGAGCAGTTCGTTGACCTCGGCGACGACCGTGCGCGCCGGCAGTTCGAGCACGCGGCCGGCCTCGACGATGCGCACCGCCGTGGCGTCGGTGGCCGCCGCCGGCGGGTCGTACTCGTCGCCGATGTCGCCGACGATCTGCTCGACGACGTCCTCGACGGTGACGATGCCGACCGTGGTGCCGTACTCGTCGATGACGACGGCGAGGTGCTGGTTGCCGGCCTGGAAGCGCTTCAGCAGCTGCGCCGCGCCGGTGGTCTCCGGCACGAACAGCGGTTCGCGCAGCATGGTGCGCACCGGCTGCGCCGCCGCCGCGCGGTCGCCCTTGGCCAGCGCCAGCGCGTCCTTGACGTTGAACACGCCGACGACCTCGTCGATGCGGTCGCGGTAGACCGGGTAGCGCGAGAAGCCGTGCTCGAGCGCCTTCTGCACGGCGTCGCCGAGCGGCAGCGATTCGGGGAAGGCGACGATGTCGGGCCGCGGCGTCATCAGCGTCGACACCTGCAGGTCCTTCAGGCCGACGATGTTGCCGATCCACGTGCGCTCGGAGTCGGGCAGCGAGTCGTCGGCGTCGGTGTCGGCGACGGCATCGGCGACCGCGGCGAGCACCTGTTCCTTGACCTCGGCCGGGTCCGTCTTGCGCGGGCGCTGCAGCCCCATCGACCGCAGCACCAGCCGGGTCGTCGCCATCAGCGGCAGCACCAGCGGCCAGCGCAGCGCGAACCAGGTCGGACGCAGGGCGGGCAGCACCAGCAGCAGCGCGCGTTCAGCCCGCGCCTGGGCCACGGCGGTCGGCAGGCTGCCGGCCAGCAGTACCATGGCGCCGACGAACACCAGCATCGCCCACGGCAGGCCCGACGGCGGCACCGCCAGCGAGAGGGACACCAGCGACAGCACCCAGCCGCAGGTGGAGTAGAGCGAGGCCACGACCAGGTATTCGGTGTCGCGGCGATCGAGTTCGTCGGCCGCCTCCGGCTGGCCGCGGTTGGCCAGCAGCTCGTTCAGGCGGGTCGGCGAGTAGCCGACGAGGCAGGCGGCGGCCAGGGCGCCGAATGCGGCGAGCGCCATGCCGCCGAGGATGCCGAGGCTCGGCAGCAGGTCGGCGATGGTCGGACCCGGGATCGCCACGTCGGCGGTGACGCCAGGGTAGGGGTCTTCGGCAGCGACCGCGCAAGGCGGCAGCGGGGGGAGGGGCAGGGCGGTCGGACTGGGCACAGGGGGGAGAGCATACGGGCCGGAGGCACCCAGTGGCACCTTCGCCGCTCGCGGCTGGCAGGAACGGGGATGGCCGCCCGCGGGGCGGCCATGGCACCGGCGTCAGGTCGGGCCGGGACCCTTGCCGTCGGTCGCCGGTTGTGGCACGTCCTCGCTGCCGTCGATGTCGGCCGAGAAGCGGTTGCGGCCGTGGTCCTTGCTGGCGTAGAGCGCGCCGTCGGCGCGGTGCAGCAGGTCCTCGGCGCGGTCGCCGGGGCGGTGGCTGGTCAGGCCGATCGAGATCGTCATCGGCAGGCCGAGTGCCTGGCCGGCGGCCTCGATGGCGACGAACAAGCGGGCGGCCAGCACGGTGGCGTCGTCGGGCGCGGTCTCCGCCAGCACCACCAGGAACTCCTCGCCGCCGAACCGGCAGATCACGTCGCTGCGGCGCAGCGTCTGGCGCAGCACGTCGGCGGTGGCGCGCAGGGCGACGTCGCCCTGCAGGTGGCCGTAGGTGTCGTTCAGGTGCTTGAAGTGGTCGAGGTCGCACATCAGCACGGTCAGCGGCCGGCGCGTGCGCTCGGTGCGGGCCACTTCGCGCTCGAGCGCGGCGAGGCCCATGCGGCGGTTGTAGAGCCGCGTCAGCGGATCGATGACGGCGAACTTCTGCGCGCGTTGGCGGCGGCGCCGCAGCAGCAGGTTCTCGTTCAGCAGCGAACCGGTCAGGCCGAGCGTCGACGCCAGCTTGGAGTCGCGTTCGTGGTCGATCGGCGCCAGCGTCACCGAGCGGTCGAGCAGCAGGAACGCCGGCAGCGCGAACTCGCGGTTCAACGGCACCGCCAGCAGCTCGTCGGCGCCGAGCGTGCCCAGCACGCCGTGGCGCTGGCCGAGCGCTGCCACCAGGTGGGCGGGGCGTTCTTCGCGCAGCGCCTTCTGCAGCGCTTCGGCCTCGGCCGGCAGCGGCACCAGCGTGTCGGCCTGCAGGCGGCGCGACGACGCGTCGGCCTTGCTGCGCAGCACGAGCACGTTCTCGGTCGGGTTCCAGCGCGCGTAGAAGGCGCGGTCGTAGCTGCCGTAGCGCACCGCCGCCGCGGTCAGCGCGGTGATGATGCCGAGGTAGCGCTCCGAGCGCGTGCAGCCGAGCACGCTGAGCACGACCTCGTCGAGGCCGCCGCTGCGGTTGACCTGGAAGCGCGGGTCGACGCGCTGCGGGCCGCCTTCCGAGTCCGGGATCGTCGGGTCGAGGCCGAACGTGCGCAGCGCGCCCTCGACGCGCCGGCGCACGCGCTGGGCGGCCAGCAGGTCGGCTTTGTCGATGGCGCCGAGTTCGTGGTGCTCGTCGTCGGCGACGTCGCTGGCGAAGCCGCTGTCGCCATCGAGCGGATGGCGGTAGTCGGCGAGCTCGGCCAGGCGTTCGCCGTTGCGCACGGTGGCGACGATGTCGGCGACACCTGCGGGGCCGTCCTCGCCGTGGGCCAGGGCCAACAGCGCCTGCGCGATCGGCGCCGGGAACTGCCAGTGCTCGATCCACTGCGCCGCGGGCACGTGCCCGGCCTGCGGTTGGAACTGGGCGTCGATCGTGCGCAGCCACACCGGGAGGTCGTGCAGCAGGCCGACCAGGTAGGCGGTGCCGGGGTCGACGAGGTTGGCGCGGCGGGCCAGCTCTTCGGCGGCGACGCCGGTGGCGATGGCGTGGCGCCACAGCGCCCGCAGCGACGACGTGCCGGCGACGACGATCGGTTCGCCGTCGAACAGCCGCTGGGAAAGCGCCTGGCCGAGGGTGCGCACGAGGCCGCGCACGCTGGCCACCGGTTCGTTGCCGCGGAACACCCGGGCGTTGGCGGCGCGCAGGCCGCGCAGCACCGCCAGCGGATCGAGCCGCAGCAGCTGTTCGAGCTCGTCGAGCCCGAGCTGCATCTCCACCGCCACGCGCCGCCACCGCCGCTGCAGATCGCGGATGGACAGCACCGACGGCATCGCCCGCAGGGGGTTGCCGAGGTCAGCAGTGGGTGGAAACGCGCTCAACGGACGACTCTCCTGGCTCTGTTCGGCTCCGCACGCGGCGCCGCTCAAGGTGGCGCCACGCCGCCGGTGGCAGGGCGGCCTCGATCGGCGTCGGCACCGGTGGGGCGTCCGCAAGTCGCGGCGACGGTCCGGGTTGTGCCCAGGTTCCGCGGTTTGTCAAAAAAATGCCGCGGCTGGCCCGGCCTTCGCATCAGGGGCCTTCGCCATGACCTGCTCCCCCTCGCAGACCGCTGGGCCGACCGCCCTCCCCGACGCCCGTGAGCGGATCCGCTCGCGCGCGCACCAGCTGCTCGAGCGCCACCAGGTGGATGGGGTCTGGCGACCGGAGGACGAGGCCCAGCAGGATGCGGCCCTGGCGACGGCGCTGATGGACCTGTTCCGGCGCAGCGCCGACGCCGAGGTGTTCGACTGCCTGGTCGCCTGGGTCGGCCCGCAGCTGCACGCGCGCATCCGGTCGCGCCTGCGCGGTCTCGGCGGCATGTTCGATGCGCAGGAGATCCTGCAGGACACGATCGTCAACATCTACCGCTACCCGGACCGTTTCCTCGCGTCGCGCCCGGGCGCGTTCGCCGCCTGGTCGTCGACGATCGTCGACAACGCGATCCGCCGGCAGCTGCGGCGGTCGCGGCAGGGACTCGACGTGGCCCTCAGCGCGCCCGAGGTGCTGCAGGAACAGGCCGACCGCGCCATGCGCGAGCCGTGCCTCGCCGCCCAGGACAGCGAGGAGTGCGCGGCCACCGCGAACGCGTTCGCGCTGCTGCTGCAGTGCTACCTGCAGGCCTACCAGTCGCTGAGCGAGCGCGAGCGCTTCGTGCTGCAGATGGTCGAGGTCCGGCAGATGCGCTACGCGGAGCTGGCGCTGGTGCTCGGCATCCGGCCCGAGGCGCTGAAGATGGTCGTGTTCCGCGCGCGCAAGCGCATCTTCGACCGCACCGCCGAACTGGTCGGCGCCGCTCCGTCGGTGTCGGCGGCGACCGCGTCGCCGGCGAAGCTCCGCGCCCCGGTGGCGGTGGTCGCTCGGCAGCTCGGCCTCGCCTACGCGTAACGCGGGCGTTACGGCGGTAGCCGCGAGGCTCGAGCAGTCATCGCGCCGCCGTTCGCTTGCAACGGCCCGGGCCGCCGCGATCCTTGCCGCATGGCCGAGACCGTCGATCGCCTGTTCGTCCACTGCAAGGAGCTGGTCACGTTGACCGACGGGCCGGCGACGCGCGCCCGCCGCGGCGAAGCGATGCAAGCACTCGGCGTCGTCGAGGACGGCGCGATCGCCGTACGCGACGGCCGCATCGTCGCCACCGGCCCGACCGACCGCATCGGCCGCGACTACCGCGCCGCCGTCGAACTCGACCTCGGCGGCCATGTCGTGCTGCCGGGCTTCGTCGACGCGCACACGCACCCGGTGTTCGCCCGCACGCGCGAGCACGAGTTCCATCTGCGTTGCGCCGGCGCCGACTACATGGCCATCGCCGCCGCCGGCGGCGGCATCCTGAGCTCGATGCGGGGCGTGCGCGAGATGCCGCTCGAACAGCTGGTCGAACGCACCGAGCGTCACCTGTGGGGCTTCGCCGCGCACGGCACGACCACCGTCGAGTGCAAGAGCGGCTACGGCCTGTCGCTCGCCGACGAGGAGAAGAGCCTGCTGGCCCTGCAGCAGGCGGCCCTGCGCGTGCCGGTGCAGACGAAGCGCACGTTCCTCGGTGCGCACGAGTTCCCGCCCGAATACCGCCAGGACCGTGAGGCCTACGTGCGGCTCCTGTGCGAGGAGATGATCCCGCGCTGCAGCCGCCTCGCCGACTACTGCGACGTGTTCGCCGAGCCGGGTGTGTTCGACCGCGCGCAGAGCGAACGCGTGCTGGCCGCGGCGAAGCAGCACGGCCTGCGGCTGCGCATGCACGCCGACGAGATCCAGCCGATGGGCGGCGCCGAACTGGCGGTGCAGCTCGGCGCCGACTCCGCCGACCACCTCGGCCGCATCTCCGACGCCGGCATCGCCGCGATGGCCCAGAGCGACACTGTCGGCATCCTGCTGCCGGGCACGATCCTGTTCCTGGCGAAGCCGCACTATGCACCGGCGCGGCGCATGATCGACGCCGGTTGCGCGGTCGCGATCGCCACCGACTTCAACCCCGGCTCGTGCTACACGCAGTCGATGACGCTGATCATGACGCTGGCGTGTGCGCAGATGAAGATGCGCGCCGAAGAGGTGATCACGGCGGCGACGATCAATCCCGCGTTCTCGCTGCAGCTCGACGGCGAGGTCGGCACGCTGCATCCGGGCAAACGCGCCGACCTGTGCGTGCTCGACATCCCGAGCTGGCGCGCCGTCGGCTACGCGTTCGGCGGCAATCCGGTGGTGATGACGGTGAAGAACGGCGAGCCGATCGTCGCCAACGTCACCGAGCACCGCCCCGATTGGGGCGAGGGCGGCCGCCGCCGCTGATGCCTGCGCCGACGGCGGTGCGCAGCGCCAGCACTTCGTCGGCGCCCAGGCGCCGGCACGCACCTTCCGGCAACTCGCCGAGCGGCAGCGGCCCGATCTGCACACGATGCAGCGTGTGCACGCGCGAACCGACCGCCTGCACCATGCGCCGGATCTGCCGGTTGCGGCCTTCGGTCAGCACGATGCGCAGCCGCGTCGAACGATCGTCGTCGTCGAGCCGGACCACGGTGCACGGCAGCGTCGGTCCGTCGGGCAGCATCACCCCGCTGCGCAGCCGTTCGAGCTGTTCGTCGCGCAGCGGGCCCTTGCAGCGCACTTCGTAGGTCTTCGGCAGCTTGCTCGCCGGCGCGGTGATCGCATGCGCGAGATCGCTGTCGTTGGTGAACAGCAGCAGGCCCGACGAGTCCTGGTCGAGGCGGCCGACCGGCCCGAGCCACGTCGCGTCCGCCGGCAGCAGCGCGTAGACGGTGTCGCGGCCCATCTCGTCGGCGGCGGTGGTGACGTAGCCGATCGGCTTGTGCAGCGCCCAGACTTCCTTGCCGCGCGCGCGCAGCGGGGCCCCGTCGACCAGCACGCGGTCGCGCACCGGATCGACCCAGGTCTCGGGATCGCGCACGACGCGGCCGTTGACGGTCGCGCGGCCGTTGCGCACCAGCGCCTGTGCCTCCGAACGCGAACAGAGGCCGGCGCGCGACAGCAGGCGGTCGAGCGTCTTCTTGCCGGAGGCGGTCACGCGCGCACGATCGCGGCGCTGCGCTCGCCGTGCAACGACGCGCTGCGGCGCCCGTGCTGGATTGTGCCGGGGCTGGCGGATACGCCGTCGCTCCGCATGACGCCGCTGCTCGAGTTCGTTCCCAATTTCTCCGAAGGCAAGGACCACAAGCTCGTCGACGCGCTGGTCGCGGCGATGACCGCGGTGAAGGGCGTGAAGTGCCTCGGCAGCGAGCTCGATGCGAGCCACAACCGCGCCGTCGTCACGCTCGCCGGGCCAGCACCGGCGATCGCCGACGCGGCGGTGCGCGGGGCCAAGGCGGCGATGGAGCGCCTCGACCTGCGCACGCACAAGGGCGAGCACAAGCGCATGGGGGCGATGGACGTCTGCCCGTTCGTGCCGCTCGCCGGCGCGACGATGGCGGACGCGGTGGCGACGGCGAAGCAGGTCGGCGCGCGCATCGGCCAGGAGCTGGGCCTGCCGGTGTTCCTCTACGCCGAGGCCTGCACGCGCGAGTCGCGGCGCGTGCTCGGCAACTTCCGCAACAAGGAGTTCGAGGGCCTGATGGCGCTGGTCGGCAGCGATCCCGAGTACACGCCGGACTTCGGCCCGGCGAAGCTGCACCCGACCGCCGGCGCGGTCGCCGTCGGCGCGCGCAAGTTCCTGATCGCCTACAACGTCAACCTCGCCAGCACCGACGTGCAGATCGCCAAGGACATCGCCAAGGCGGTGCGCGAGAAGGACGGCGGCTTCAAGAAGGTGCAGGCGATGGGCTTCTCGCTCGACGACAAGAAGTGCACGCAGGTGTCGATGAACCTGCTCGACTACGAGGTGACCTCGATCCGCACCGTGTTCGACGCGGTGGCGAAGATGGCGGGGGAGAAGGGTGTGAAGGTGCTCGAGAGCGAGCTGATCGGGCTGGCGCCGGCGGCGGCGATCGATGCGGCCCTGGCGAAGCACATCCTGCTGCCGAAGTTCGATCCGAAGGAGCAGGTCGTCGAAGGCAAGCTCGCGGCGATGGGCTGACCGTCGGCTGGTCGTTCAGCGCTTCTTCGCCTTCGTCGTCGCTGCGCGGCGCTTGCCGGGGGCTGCGTGCTTGTCGGAGTTCGCGGCTTCGTGCGGCGCCAGCAGCGCCTTCAGCGCCGGCGATGCGAAGCGCCGCTGTGCGGTGATCGCGTAGAACGACTCGAACAGGTCCGGCACGCGGCACAGTTCGATCAGCCGGCCGGACTGCAGTTCGTCCTGCACGACGATGCTCGGCAGCAGCGCGATGCTGTCGGAGTCGCGCGCCAGCAGGCGCAGCAGCGGCATGTCGTCGGCTTCGGCCCGCAGGTCGTAGCGCACGCCCAGGCGTCGGCACATCAGGTCGAAGGCCGAGCGGAACTCGCTCTCCAGGCTCGGCAGCACCAGCGGTGCATCGGCGAGGTCCTCGGGGAAGCGGAACGGCCGCCGCCGGCGCACCGGATGGCCGACCAGGCTGATCGGGTGGCGGGCGATGCGGCGGCAGCGCCACGGGTCGTCGCCGGTCGGCTCGATGCGCTGGTTGGCGAGCACCAGGTCGAGTGTGTGCACGCGCAGCTGCGCCAGCAGTTCGCGCAGCGAGCCCGAGCGCAGCGACAGCCGCACGTCGGCGCGGGTGAGCATCGGCCGCAGCAGCTGGTCGAGGAAGTTGCGCGACAGCGTGGCGACGGCGCCGATGCGCAGCGTCTCCTGGCGCGCGCGCACGCGCCCCTGCAGCACCGCGACCAGTTCGTCGCCGGCGGCGAAGATCGACTCGGCGTAGCCGAGCACCATGCGACCGGCCTCGGTCAGGTGCATGGCGCGTGCGGCGCGCACGAACAGTGCCTGGCCCAGGTGCTCCTCGAGCTGGCGGATCTGCGTCGACAGCGACGACTGCGACACGTGCAGGCGCGCCGAGGCGCGCGACACGCCACCTTCCTTGGCGACGGCCCAGAAGTAGCGAAGGTGATGGTAGTTCAGGTGCATCGTGGTGCCCGGTGCCCGGTGCCCGGTGCCCGGTCGGGCCGTCGTCCATCGTTCGGATTATCCGAACGACACTATCGCATCCTTGGCATGTTCCGAAGCCTGGGGCGGCACGAACCTCCCGCCCGATGACTCCGAGCGACCTGTCCCTGTCGAGCCTCGCCCTGCCGCCCTGGATCGCCGCAGTGGTCCCTGGGGCGTTCGCCGTCGGCGCCGTCGCCGTCGCCCTCGATCGCGGCGACCCCGCGCGCGGCTGGTGGACGGCGCGCGGCGCCGCCATCGCCGCCGCGCTCGCCGCGGCCGCCGCCGCCGCCGACGTCGGTGGCCTCGGACCCGCGACGCTGGCGCAGGCCGTGCTGCTCGGCCTCGTCACCCTGCTGGGGGTCGTGCTGACCCGCTTCTCCGCGTCCTATCTCGCGGGCGAACCGGGCGAACGCCGCTTCGCCGGCTGGCTGCTGGCCACGCTCGCCGGGGCCTCGTTCGTGCTCGTCACCGACGACCTGCTGCAACTGTGCCTCGGCTGGCTGGCGACCAGCCTGTCGCTGCAGCGACTGCTGACGTTCTATCCCGATCGCCCCGGGGCCTTGATCGCGGCGCGCGAGAAGTTCCTCGTCAGCCGCGCCGCCGACCTGTGCATGACGATCGCCGCGGTGCTGCTCGGCACCGGCCTCGGCACGCTGAGCCTGCGCGGCATCGGCGAGGTCGCCGCCGCCGGCGAGCTGCCGGCCACGGCGCGGGTCGCGATGGCCTTGGTCGCGGTCGCCGCCCTGCTCAAGTGCGCGCAGCTGCCGGTGCAACGCTGGCTGCTCGGCATCATGGAGGCGCCGACGCCGGTGTCGGCACTGCTGCACGCCGGCGTCGTCAACCTCGGTGGCTTCGTGCTGATCCGCCTCGGACCGGCGCTGGTGCAAGCGCCGGTGGCGCAGTGGCTGCTGGTGGTCTTCGGCGGCACGACCGCGGCGTTCGCGGCGCTGGCGGTGGGGGCGCAGAGCAGCATCAAGCGCACGTTGGCCTGGTCGACCTGCGCGCAGATGGGCTTCTTGATGGTGCAGTGCGGGCTCGGCGCGTTCGAGATGGCGCTGCTGCACCTCGTCGCGCACTCCGCCTACAAGGCGCACGCGTTCCTCGCCGCCGGTTCGAGCGTCGCCCGCAACGCCGCGTTGGCCGGACTGCCGCCGCGCGCGACGGTGCCAACACCGGGGCGGCTGCTGTTCAGCGCGGTCACCGGCCTGGCTCTCGTCGCCGCCGCCTTCGGGCTGGTGATGCCCCACGGTTTCGGCGACCCAGCGGCCGTCGTCGGTGGCCTCGTCGTCGCCATCGCGCTGGCCGCGCTGTTCGCCAACGGCGATCCGGCCGCCGGCGGCGGCGTTCGCCGCGGGGCTGCGGCCCTGCTGATGCTCGGCACCTGGGTGCTGCTGCACGACCTGCTGCGCGCCAGCATGGGGCTGCCGACCCACTCGGGCGCCTCGTGGTGGCTGGCGCTCGGCGCGCTGCTGGCGATGGCGCCGCTGCCGCTGCTGCGGTCCCTGCAATGGCTGCGGCCGCAGCATCCGTGGGTCCCGGCCCTGCGCGTCTTCTGCCAGCGTGGTGCCTTCGTCGGCCCGTGGTTCACCGCCGTCGCCTTGCGCACGTGGCGGGTGCCACCGCTCGACCACAGCTCGGCTCGCTCCCCCGACCTCAGCAGCGCCTTGCGCCTGCGCGGAGACTCCTGATGACCACCCTCGACGCTCCCGGCTCGGCCAACTGCCGTGTTCCCGTCCTCGCCATCGAACGCGCGTGCGCTGGCATCGCGCCGGCCTGGCCGCTCGACCGGGCGATCGCCGTCAATCCGCTGCACGGCCGCATCGCGCGGCCGTTCGAACGCGTCGCCGCCGACCTCGAAGCGACGGCCGGCGCGCGCTTCCTGCCGCCGCGTGCGGTGGCGCGCGAGCTCTGGCGGCAGGGCCGCTTCCGGCGCGAACACCTTGCCGCCGCCCTTCGCGACGAAGGCCGGATCGGCGCCGGCGCGCAACTCGAGGCGCACGTCGACGAACTGGTCGGCGCCCTGGCGGAGGACTCCCCCGAGGTGCGTCGGCTGCCGCTGCTCGCCGACTTCGCCGACGAACGGCGGCCGGCGACGCTGCGGCCGTGGTCGGTGGAGGTGGTCGAGCAGATCGCGGCGTTCCTCGGAGCCTGGTTCGATGCCGGCGACGCCGCCAGCGGGATCGACCGCAGCGGTGGCCTCTATCGCGG
>JBILEY010000543.1:0-3557 GCA_044351865.1 Planctomycetota bacterium
CTTGCCGATCGCTGTGACCTGCCAGGCGCCGGCGAGCGACACACGCTGCTGGGCGAGGATCGTGGTGGGCAAGGCCAGCAGCAGTAGGAACGACCATGGCACCGATGGCATGGGGCGATCGTGGGCCGTCGGCCAGCCCGCGTCCAGTCGATCGCCGTTCGCCGGGCGCGGTCGAGGCCGCCCTGTGCGGCCGCGGCCGGCTTGGTGCCGTCGCTGCCGCGGCAGCCCGATCCGCGCCTCCCTACAGTCGCGCCGACGCTGCCGCCGATACGCCGGCGCGAGGAATCCTGCATGCGTTGCCTTGTCGTCGACGACGAACCCACCGCTCGAGTGCACCTGCGACTGCTGCTCGCCAAGCATGGCAGGGTCGACGAAGCCGAGAACGCCGCGGTCGCGATCGAACTGGTGCGAGCGGCCGTGCGCGCTGGGCAGCCGTACGACCTCGTGTGCCTCGACCTTTCGATGCCCGGGCCGGGCGGCATCGAGATGGTCGCGATGGTCCGCGAGGTCGATCAGTACATGCAGAAGGGGGCACGGACCGGCGTCGTGGTCGTCACGGCATCGAGCGAGACCCAGGACGTGTTCGCCGCGTTCCGTGAGCAGGCCGATGCCTACCTGGTGAAGCCGATGTCGGTGGCCAAGCTGAGCGAGGCTCTGCGCAAGGTCGAAGGGAACCGGAACGGAGGTGTAGGGTGAAGGGTGTCGTCTTCGTGTTGTTCGAGGAGTTCGTGGTGCGCAACTGGGGGGAAGCGACCTTCGAGCAGCTGCTCGACGACTGCCCGCACGCGGCGGGCGAGCCGTTCGTGTCGCCGAAGACCTATCCCGACCAGTGGATCGTCGACCTGCTGACCGCGGCGTGCCGACGGCTCGGCGTGACGCCGGCGGCAGCACTGCAGGCGTTCGGCAAGTTCTGCTTCCCGGGCCTGGCGCGCCGGTTTCCGACGTTCGTCGAAGGCATGGACTCGCCGCGCCGGCTGCTCGAGTCGGTGAACGACATCATCCACGTGGAAGTGCGGAAGCTGATGGAAGGCGCCGAGCCGCCGCGCCTCACCTGCCGACCCGCAGCGGACGATCCGAACGCGCTCGACGTCGACTACGACAGCCGCCGCGGCCTGTGCGCCTTGATGTCGGGTCTGCTCGACGGCTGCGCCGAGCACTTCGGCGTGCCGTTCCAGCACGAGCACACGTGCTGCAAGCAACGCGGCGATGCCGTCTGCACGTTCCGGGTCACGTTTCCGGCCTTGGCGCCCGTGCAGCCGTGAGCGAGGCCGCGGATGCAGCCGGGTTGCAGCGTCGCCTGCAGCGCGAGAAGCAGCGCGTCGCGATCCTCGAGCGCGTCATCGAGGACAAGACGCGCGAACTGTTCCTCGCCAACGAGGCGCTGCAGCAACAGAACCAGACGCTCGAACAGCTGGTCGAGCTGCGCACGACCGAGCTGCGCGAGGCCCTCGTCCAGGCCAACGCCGCGAACCAGGCGAAGTCGGACTTCCTGGCGCAGATGAGCCACGAACTGCGCACGCCGTTGCACGGGTTGTCGGGCACCATCGACCTGCTCGGCCGCACGCACCTCGACGAACCCCAGCGCGAACTGATCACATTGTGCCAGCATTCGAGCGCCCGGCTGCTGCGCGTGATCGGCGACGTGCTCGACTGGACGCGCATCGAATCCGGCAAGCTGGAACTCGAGAGCAGGCCGCTGTGCCTGCAAGACCTCGTGCTCGCGGCGATGCAGTCGCACGCCGTCGCGGCGCGGCAGAAGGGCCTGACCCTGCGCGTCGACATGGCGGTGGCACCTCGCGACCTGGTGTATGGCGACGCCCATCGACTCGGCCAGGTGCTCGGCAACCTGCTCGGCAACGCGCTGAAGTTCACCGCCGCGGGCGAGGTCGCGATCGTGGTCCGCTGCACGCCGCTGCCCGATGGGCTGTGTGCCGTCGCGTGGCGCGTCTCCGACACCGGCTGCGGCATCCCGCCGGCGGCGCAGAAGCGCCTGTTCCAGCCGTTCGCGCAAGCCGAAGCGGCTACCACCCGTCGCTTCGGCGGCTCCGGGCTCGGGCTGTCGATCAGCCAGCGGATCGTCGAGGCGATGGGGGGCACCATCGTCCTGCAGTCGGCGGTCGGTGTCGGCTCGACGTTCACGTTCACCACGCGGCACAAGGTGGCGGACCAGCTCGAGACCCCGGCACCAGCGGAGTCGGGGGCAGCGTTGCGCGGCTTGCGCGTGCTGCTCGTCGACGACCATCCGGTGAATCGCACCATCGGCGAGGCGATGCTCGGCGAACTCGGCTGCAGCCTGCAGCTCGCCGCGGATGGGGCCGAGGCGATCGCGATGGTGCAGAAGCACGGACCGGACCTCGTGCTGATGGACTGCCACATGCCGGGCATGACGGGGCTGCAGGCGACGCAGCAGATCCGTGGCAACGGCTACCGCGGGCCGATCCTCGCCGTGTCCGCCGACGTGTCGACCGAGAACCAGGTGGCGACGCGCGCGTGCGGCATGCAGGGTCTGCTCGGCAAGCCCTTCCGGCGCGAAGACCTGGTGCGGGCCATGCTCGGCATCCTGCCATGCTCGGTGGGGACGACGCCGCAGGCGCCCGAGCCGGCGGCGCCGACGGTTGGCCAGGGCCCGGTCGAGCCGCTGCTGTTCGATGAGGTGGCGGCGCTGGCGCTGTTCGGTGGCGACCGAGGCATGCTGCTCCAGATGGGCAAGGTGTGGCTCGAGCACCTGGCACCCAGCGTCGATGCCCTGCGTCGGGCTCTCGATGGCGCCGATGCCGCGGCCTTGCAAAGGGCTGCACACGCCGTCAAGGGCGCTGCCGCCTCGGTCGGCGCGGAGCGCTTGCGCACGTTCGCTGGTCGCCTCGAGCAAGCGGGCCGCGCTGGCGAGCTGCAGCCGGGGCTGCGCTCTCCGTTCGACGCGATCGTCGCCGCCACCGAGGCTGCCGTGCGCAGCTTCGTGGCCAACGGCTGAGCGGCGCGTGCGCGATCGTGGCGGGTCGACTCGGCGCCTGACCTACAGCCCGTAGACGACCGCGAGCTTCTGTTCGAGGTAGGCGAGGAACGGTGCACTCGACAGCGGCGCCCCGGTCACCAGCTGGCACAGCTCCGCCGGCGTGTGGCGGCGGCCGTGGCGGTGGATCTGCCGCCGCAGCCATTCGCGCAGCGTCGAGAACTGGCCGCGCTCGAGCAGCGCCGGCAGGCCGCCGAGCGCCTTGTCGGCGGCGGCGGCGAACTGCGCCGCGTAGAGGTTGCCGAGCGTGTAGGTCGGGAAGTAGCCGAACAGGCCGCACGACCAATGCACGTCCTGCAGCACGCCCTGCTTGTCGTCCGGCACGGCGATGCCGAGGTACTCGTAGTAGAGGCGGTTCCAGTGGTGGGGCAGGTCGCCGGTGCCGAGCTGTCCGTCGATCAGCGCTTGCTCCAGTTCGAATCGCACCATGACGTGCAGGTCGTAGGTCGCTTCGTCGGCTTCGACGCGGATCAGGCTCGGCTGCACCAGGTTGGCGGTGCGGAACACCTGCTCCTGGGTGAAGCCCTGCGTCTTGCTGCCGAGGTGC
>JBILEY010000544.1:0-3549 GCA_044351865.1 Planctomycetota bacterium
CGGCGCAGTGCGGGCATTCGGCACGCACCGTCGCAGTGCCAGCCCTTGACAGCAGCCCGTGTCGCTCGCTACACACCCCGCCTCGATGTCCTTCTGCCCGCATCATCCTGCGCACCATCACGGCCCTGACGGGTCGGTGCGCGTGCGTTCGAGCTGATCGACCTCGCCAACCCGTCCGGCTCGCGAAGCTCGCGAACCGGACCTCGCACCGAAGCCCGTCCCGCGCGACGGGCTTCGTCGTTTCCAGGCGAAGCGCGTCGTGCTCCCGACCCCGTTCGGAGACCGCATGCACCGCCTCGCACTGCCCAACAAAGGGCGCCTTCACGACGACCTCAGCACCCTGCTCGACGACGCCGGTCTGCCGCTGCACAAGCACGGTGAACGGGCGCTGCGGGCCCCGTTCGGCCCCGATGCCGAAGCGATCTTCGTGCGCGCCCAGGACGTGCCCGAGCTGGTCGCCGACGGCGTCGCCGACGCCGGCATCACCGGCGCCGACCTCGTCGCCGAAGCGGGCCGTCCGCTGTGCGAACTGCTCGACCTGCGGCTCGGCGCCTGCCGGCTTGTGGTCGCTTGCCGCGACGACCTCGGCGTGCGTTCGCCGGCCGATCTGCGCGGGCGAACGCGCGTGGCGACGACGTTCCCGCACAGCGCCGCCGCCTGGTTTGCCGCCGCCGGGCTCGACGTCGAGATCGTGCCGCTGAGTGGCGCCTGCGAGATCGCACCGCACCTCGGGCTCGCCGACGTCGTCGTCGACCTCGTCGCCACCGGCTCGACGCTGCGCACCAACGGCCTGCGCGAGCTGGCGACGATCGCCGCGTCGACGGCGCGGCTCTACGCGCGCGAACCGGCCGGCGACGACGGTTGGCTCGCCGAGCTGACGTTGGCGCTCGACTCGGTGGTGCGCGCGCGCGGCCAGCGCTACCTGATGGCCAACGTGCCGAAGGACCGCATCGCGCACGTGTGCGAGCGGCTGCCGGGGCTGAACGGGCCGACGCTCGGCGAGGTCGTCGGCGGCGGGCGCTTCGTCGCCATGCACGCCGTCGTCGCCGCCACCGCGGTGCCGTCGACGATCGCGGCGCTGCGCGAACTGGGCTGCCAGGGCATCCTGGTGACGCGCATCGAGAGGTTGCTGCCATGAGCCTCGTGCGCTTCACCGGGCCGCTGTCGCGGCTCGCCGCGGCCGAACGGGCCGTGCTCTTGCAGCGCGAGCCGGCGGTCGACGCCGGTCTCACGGACTCCGTTAGGGCGATCATCGCGGCCGTGCGCACCGACGGCGACGCGGCGTTGCGCACGTTCGCGCGCCGCTTCGATCGGGTCGAGCTTGCCGAGCTGGCGGTGCCGCTGGCCGCAGCGCGCGCGGCGTTCGAACGGCTGCCGCGACCGCTGGCGTCGGCGCTGCAGCGGCTCGCCAACAATCTGGCGCGCGTCGCCGCGGCGTCGCTGCCGCGCGCGCACTCGCTCGAGGTCGAGCCCGGCGTCGTCGTCGGGCGGACCCCCGAGCCGCTGCTGCGCATCGGTGTCTACGCGCCGGGCGGCACGGCCGCCTATGCATCGAGCGTGCTGATGGGCCTGGTGCCGGCGCGCGTCGCTGGCTGCGCCGAGCGGGTGCTGTGTTCGCCGCCGGGGCCGAACGGTGTGCCGGCCGACGTCGTGCTGGCGGCGGCGTGGCTCGGTGGCGCCACCTCGCTGTTCGCCATCGGCGGCGCGGGCGCGATCGCGGCGATGACCTACGGCACGCAGAGTGTGCCGCGCTGCGACCGCATCGTCGGCCCAGGCAACGCCTATGTCGCTACCGCCAAGCAGCTGGTCGCCGGCGATGTCGGCATCGATGCGCCGGCGGGCCCGAGCGAGATCCTGGTCGTCGCCGACGCGACCGCCGAGGCGGCGGCGATCGCGCGCGAACTGCTGGCGCAGGCCGAACACGATCCCGACGCGTGCTGCGTCGCGTTGTGCGTCGGCGAGGGCCTGGCCGCTGCGGTCCAAGGGGAGCTCGCGCGGCAGCTGCCGCGGCAACCGCGTGCTTTGGTCTGCGAGCAGGCGCTGCGTTCGCGCGGCGCCGTGCTGCAGCTCGACACGCTGGCCAGTGCGTGGCCGTTCGTCGCCGCGTTCGCACCCGAACACCTGCAGCTGCAGGTGCAGGATCCCGCGGCGGCGCTGGCGAACGTGCGCTGCGCCGGCACCGTGTTCGTCGGGGCGTCGTCGTCGGTCGCGTTCGGCGACTACCTGACCGGCAGCAACCACGTGCTGCCGACGGCGGGTGCGGCGCGGCGCTGCAGCGGGCTGTCGGTCGCCGACTTCGTGCGCTGGCAGTCGTGGCAGCAGGTCGACGCTCCAGCGGCGCGTTCGTTGTGCGCCGATACGGTGCGGCTCGCCGAAGCCGAAGGCCTGCCGGCGCACGCGGCGGCGGCGGCGGCGTTCGCCACCGAAAGCAGCGGGGAGGCTGCGGGGCGGCCATACGTGCCGCGGCCGGAGCTGTTCGCGGTGCCGCGCTACACACCGGTTGGCGCCGCGGACACGAACGGAATGCCACTGTTCGACCTGTCGGACAACACCAGCGCGATCGGCATGCCGCCGGCCGCCGCGGCGGTGCTGCGCGCCGCCGCTGCCGACGCGGTGGTGCGCTACCCGAGCGCCTACGCGGACGATCTGCGCGGTTCGCTGGCGGCGTGGCTCGGCGTGCCGGTGGCGAACGTGGCCACCGGCTGCGGTTCCGATGCCGTGCTCGACGCGGCGTTCCGCGCGATGGCGCGGTCCGGAGATCGGCTCGCCTACGTGCCGCCGACGTTCTCGATGGTGCCGGCGTGGGCGGTCGCCAACGGCCTCGAGCCGGTGCCGTGTGCGCTCGAGGTGCGGGCGTTCGCTCGCAGCGGCGCGCGGCTCGTCTACCTGGCGGCGCCGAACAACCCGACCGGGGCGATGCTGCCGCCGGGCCTGCTCGACGAGTTGCTGGCGAACACGTCGCTCGCGGTGGTGCTCGACGAAGCCTACGTCGAGTTCGCGTCGTCGTCGTCGCAGGTGCGGCGCGCGGTGGGCGAGCAGCGCTTGCTGGTGGTGCGCACGCTGTCGAAGGCGTGGGGCCTCGCCGGGTTGCGCGTCGGCTACGCGGTCGGCGCACTGCCGTTGGTCGCGGCGATCGAACGCACGCGCGGGCCGTTCCAGGTCGGCGGCCTGGTCGCCGCCGCGGCCGCGGCGGCGGTGCGCGAGGACGCCGCGTGGCTCGCGGCGCATGTCGACGGCGTGCGGCGCCGGCGCGAACTCTTCGTCCACGCGTTGCAGCGGGCGGGCCTGCTGCCGTTGCCGAGCGAGGCGAACTTCGTGCTGTTGCCGTGCCGCAGTCGTTCGCGGCCATCGTGCTCGGCGAACGAGGTCGCGATCGCACTGCGCCAACGCGGCGTGCTGGTGCGCGCGCTGCCCGATCTCCCCGGCCTCGGCGACGCGATCCGCATCGGCATCGGCACCGACGACACGATGGCGCGTGCGGCTGCCGCGGTGGTGGAGGTGCTGGCATGAAGGCGCTGTTGTTCGACTACGGGGCCGGCAACCTGCACT
>JBILEY010000124.1:0-12359 GCA_044351865.1 Planctomycetota bacterium
TGCATCGCGGCGGCGCGCACCATCACGTCCAGCACGCGCACCCGCTCCTCGCCGTCGAGCGCCTCGATCGGCACCTGCCGTGCCGTGGCCAGCAACGCCGCGGGCAATGCCGACTCGGGGCGAGGATCGCGCAGCCCGGTGTGCAATCGCTGCAAGCCTGCAACACCCAGGTTCACGATCTGCACGCGCTGGTCCGCGCGCAGCGCCAGCGAGCGGGCGTGTTCCCACACCCAGTCCGCTTGCCGATCCTGCTCGTCGGCAGGCACGAATCCGTTGACCACGAACTTGCCGACCGCGCGCGCCTGCGCTTCGTCGGCCAGCGCCCGCGCCCCGTCCTCGTCGCCGGCCAGCAGGCGCGCCGCAGCGCAGTCGTTGGCGGCGCGCGCGAACGCCAGTGCGACGGCGTCGCGTTCGCGCTCGTCGCCACCGACGTCCGCGAGCAGACCGCGCGCGGTCGCCAGGGCCGCCACCGGTTCGCCGACCTCCAGCAACCGCTGCACCTCGTCGAGCAACGCCGCACGCCGCAGCGACGGCAGCCACGCGACGACGGCGAGCAACGTGGCGCCCACCGCCAACGCGACCAGCGTCAGCGCGCGCCGCTGCCGCCACGCCGCCCGCAGCAAGCGCACGGACGCACCGGGCGAACGCGCCAGCACCGGCCGGCCGTCGGCGAAGCGTTCGACGTCCTCGGCGAACGCCAGCGCCGTGGCGTAGCGCGCCTCGGGCCGCTTCTGCAGCGCCTGCAGGCAGATCGCCGCCAGCTCGCGCGGCACCCGCGGCTCGATCGCACGCGGAGGCTTCGGTTCCTGCTCGAGGATCGCGGTGATCGTCGCGTGCAACGGCAGGCCGCCGAACGGCCCGCGCCCGGTCAGCATCTCGTAGAGCAGCGCGCCGAGCGCCCACACGTCGCTCGCTTCGCCGATGCGCGCCGCGTCGCCGCGCGCCTGTTCGGGGCTCATGTAGGCCGGCGTGCCGAGCAGTTCGCCGGTCAGCGTGCGCGTGCCAGCGGCCGCCGCGTCGCGCGCCAGGCCGAAGTCGGCGACGTAGGCGTCGCCGGCGCGATCGAGCAGCACGTTCTGCGGCTTCAGGTCGCGGTGCACGATGCCGTGCGAATGCGCGTGCGCGATCGCCGATGCGACCTGCCGCACGATGCGCACCGCGCGCGTCGGCAAGAGGCGCCCCGTGCCCGCGATCTCGGCCGCCAGCGTGCCGCCTTCGACCAGGTCCATCGTGAACCACAACGTGCCGTCCTTGCCTTCGCCGAGGTCGTGCACCGACACGATGTGCCGATGCCGCAGCCGCGCCAGGCTCTTCGCTTCGGCGCGGAAGCGGCGCAGCGCCTCGCCGAACACCAGCTCACCGGGCCGCAGCACCTTGATCGCGACCTCGCGACCGAGCGAACGTTGCCGCGCGCGGTAGACGACCCCCATGCCGCCGCGGCCGAGTTCGCCGAGCACCTCGTAGTCTTCGGGCAACTGCGGCGGCGGCAGCTCCGGCGCGCCTTCGGCCGGTTCTTCGCCGAGCCCGAGCTCGAGCGCCTGCAGTGCGCGCAGGCACGCCACCACGTCGGCCTCGTCGACGGCGAAGCGCTGCGCCCACGCCGCCAGCACGATCGAATCCCCCGCGGCCACCGCCGCCGACAGCTCTTCGGTCAGCCGGCCCAGCGCCTCGTCGCGATCGCCGGTCATCGCGCCACCTCGTCGCCGAGCTTGCGGCCGAGCTGCAGCGTCGCGCGCCCGAGCGAGCGCCGCACCGCCGACGCACTGCGGCCGGTGCGGTCGGCGATGGCGTCGACGGTCAGCCCCTCGAAGAAACGCAGCAGCAGCACTTCGCGATCGCCGTCGTCGAGCCCGTCGATGCCGATCGCCAGCCGATCGCGCTCTTCGCGGCGCACCATGCTGGTCGCCGGACCGTGCCCTTGCCGCTGCAGTTCGCGCAGCACCGCGGTCACGTCGCGCTGCTCGCGCGCCGGATCGCGCCGTTGCCGCCGATGGAACGCCGCCAGGTCGCGCAGCCGGTTCTCGGCCAGTGCACACAACCAGTGCACGAACGCCCGTTCGGGATCGCTGCTGCCCGCCGCGTCGAAGCGGCCGAGGTCGCGCTGCGCGTGCACGAACACTTCCTGCAGCACGTCGTGCTCGTCGAGCCGCGCCCGCAGCGCCGGGCCGAGGCGCAGCCGCACGAACAGCAACAGCCGATCGGCCGCCCGCGCGAACAGCCGGTCGGCGGCCTGGCGATCGCCGGCGGTGGCCTTCTGGAACAGACTGCGCACGTCGACAGGGGCGGTCATCAGCGGGGAGAGAGGCGGCGCGGACGGGAGCCGCCGCACAATCTCGGAAATCCCCGCCGTCCGGGCCATGGCCCGATGCGGATTCACGCCGAGCGGGCGAGCCGCCGCTGCGCTCGCGTGGCAGGCCCCCGTCTCGTTATGACTGCCGCCGTGCCCCGCCCCACCGCCACCCGCCTGCCGCCGGCGCTCGCAATGCCGCTGCTGCTCGCCGCCGCCCCGTTCGTCGCCAGCCCGCGATCAGTCGCCCAGCAGCCGTTGCTGCAGGCGAGTGCCAGCGAAGCGCGCTGGTTGGCACCCATCGCGGCCGCGCTCGAAGTCGCCGTTCCCACGGACCTCGACGCGCGAACGCCGGCGCTGCTGCTCGTCGGCGCAGACGGCACGGCGAGCCTGCGCGCGCACACCGCGACGGCTGGCGCGCCGATGCTCGAGCTGACCGTGCGGCCCGGCGCCTGGCTGCAACAACTCGGCGAACAGGGCCGCGAGCTGCCGCGCGCCTGGCGCAACCAGCTGTCCGGCGTGGCGCGGCTCGGCAACGTGCCGGTGCGGCCCGTGCTCGACGCCGCCGACGGACTGCTCGGCTGCGTGCGCGACCTGGAACTCGTGACCGCGACGGTGCGCGCTGCCGCCGATGGCAAGCCGGCGAACGTGCACGTGGCGCTGCAACCGCGCAGCGGGTCGCCGCTGGCGACGTGGTGTGGGCAGCTGCAGCCGGCGGCGACCGCGGCGCCGGTGTGGCCGACGACGTGGGCGTTCGCGCAGCTGCGATTGCAGCTGGCGAACGAACGCCTCGCGCCGACGCTGGCGCCGCTGCTGCCGTTGCTCGGCGCGCTCGTCGACCTGCCTGGCGACGAACTGAGCAAGCGCGCTGGTTGGTTCGACGGGCGCCTGTCGCTGGGACTCGGCGACGAGCAGCTCGGCATCGCGTTCGGGCTGCTGGCACCGCAGGAGTTCGGAGCTCTGCTGAAAGCACGCGCCGACAGCGAACCACGCAGCGGCGTGACCACCACGCGCCAAGCGGAACCTGCATACCGCGAGATCGCGCTGCTGCACACGATCACCGAGAGCCGCACGCCGCTGCCGCGCTACACCGATGCCGACGACGCGCTGCACGCGATCGGCGGCCTCGTCGGCACGACGTGGCTGCACACGATCGGCGCCAACGCGCGCCCAGCGATCGAACGCGCGGTCGACGACGCGCTCGGCGGCCGCATGCAACCGGCGGCGGTGCCGAATACGTGGCTGCAGATCGAAGTCGACCTGGCGCGGCTGCGGCCGTTCCTCGGCGCCGCCGGCGAAGCGAACGGCGTACGGCACATCGCGATCACCGGCCGCACCACCACCAGCTCCGTGCCGATGCTGCACTTCGACGCCGAACTGCGATGAGCGAGCGTCCGGCCGCGCGCGAACGCAGCGGCGTCGTCCACATGGTGCACGCCGCGCTGTGGTTCGCGGTCATGAGCACGCTGGTCAAGCTGGCGAGCGAACGGCTGCCGACGATGCAGATCGTGTTCGCGCGCGGCTTCGTCACGCTCGGCCTCGCCGCGGCGAGTCTCGTGCACGCGCGCAAGTCGCCGTTCGGCGGGCGCACCGGGTTGCTGTGCCTGCGTGGCCTGATCGGCTCGTGTGCGCTGGTCTGCTTCTACGCGGCGGTCGTGCACCTGCCGCTCGCCGAGGCCACGGTCGTGCACCAGACGGCGCCGCTGTGGACCGCGCTGCTGGCGGCGTGGCTGCTGCACGAACGGCTGCGCCCGCGCATCGTCGTGGCGCTGCTCGGTGCGTTCGCCGGCGTGCTGATGATCGCGCGGCCGTCGTGGCTGTTCGGCGGCGGGCCCGCGGCGCCACTGCCGTGGGAGTTCGCGTTCGTGGCGCTGCTCGGGGCGATGCTGTCGGCGATCGCCTACGTGACCGTGCGGCGCCTCGGCCGCACCGAGGATCCGCTGGTCGTCGTGTTCTGGTTCCCGCTGGTCACCGTGCCGATGACGGCGCCGTTCGCGCTGCCGCAGTGGACGTGGCCGACGTGGCAGGAATGGCTGCTGCTGCTCGGCATCGGCGCGTCGACGCAGATCGCGCAGGTCGAACTGACGCGCGGGCTCGCCAAGGAAGCGGCGGGCCGCGCCACCGCCGTCGGCTACCTGCAGGTCGCGTTCGCGACGCTGTTCGGCGCCGTGGTGTTCGGCGCCTTGCCCGACGCGTGGAGCTGGGCCGGCATGGCGACGATCGTCGTCAGCCTGGCCGCGGCCGGGCGCCGCGGCGCGTAGGCCACGGCACTCACTTGGTGATCGGCACGTTCATCCGGCTCGTGCTGAAGAACTCGTTCGCCACCGGATCGAAGTTCACGCCCTGGAAGCGCAGCGTGATCGGGCCGAGCGCCTCCGGCAGCGGCAGCGGCCAGCTGCCCGAACCGCCTAGCTGCAGCGGCAGGTTGCCGACGTAGTCGGGGCCCGCGATCGGCACGTGCAGCCAGCAACCGTCGTGGATGCCGTCGAGGCCGAACAGCTGCAGCGACGCCGGCGCCAGCGCCAGCAGCACGAACGTGAACGATCCGGCCGGCGCGTTCGCGAACTGCAAGCCGCAGTTCTCCGTGCCGATCCACGTGCTGCCGTACCACGACAGCTGCACCGGCGAACAGCTGGCGCCGCTCGCGGTCACGCCGAGGATGTTCGGATACTGGCTGCGGCGCAGCCACGACACCGAGTTCATGCCCGGATCGACGATGCCGTAGGCGGCGACGAACTCGTCGTCGTTGGCCTGGAAGCACACCGCGCCACCGACGCTGGTGCCGAGGCCGGTGACCGGCGAACCGACTTGCTCGCGGCGTACCTCTTCGCCCTGGAAGCCGTAGACGCCGAGGTAGACGTTCTGCGTCGCGTTGCTGCGGAAGCCGAGCGCCCAATGGCTGCCCGAGTTCCGGTCGAAGTCACAGCCGCCGAGCTCGAGGCGCGCGTCGGCTTCGCTCTCGAGGATCTGCGTGCCGTGCGGCGCCGCGAAGTAGGAACCGGTCCAGTCCAGGCGCAGGCCGCGGATGCGGTGGCCGTTGCCGCCGGCAGGCTTCGGCAGCGACTCGGCGATCGTCGAGGCGGTGCAGAACAGCATCAGCCGGTCGTCACTGCCGCCGAGCTTCGGCGCCATCTCGTGCTGCTGCGCGATGCCGTTGTCGACGAGGCTCTCGGCGCCGACGACGTTGGCGGCGTCGATGCGGCGCAGGCCAATCGACCAGTCGGAGGCCGCCAGACCCGCGTAGCGCTGGTAGCCGACCGTCCAGACGCGCGTCGGGCCGACGGCGACCTTCGCCAGCGTCGGCCGTTCGTGGTCGACGAAGCCGGTCGCTGCGACCGGGAACTGCGCGACCACCGAACCCGTGCCGCCGCACGCCAGTTCGACCGCGTGGATCTGGCTGAACACGCCGTTGGCGAACGCAACGCTGTTCTCGAGCTGGTAGGCGATCAGCACCGACGTGAACGACACCGGCGACAGCTCGTGGCCGACCGTCGGCCGCCACTGGTGGGTGTCAGACTGCACCGGCAAGAAGACGATGCTGCCGTCGAACGTGACGTCGAGCCGGTCGTGCACGTGCGCGCGCACCCGCCGCGTGTCGTTGCCGACGATGTGGCGCGTCCACGCCAGCACGGTGCTGGCCGCCGGCACGTTGACGCCGAGCGACGGTTCGATCGACGACCACGAGGCGGTGATGTCGGAGTGCACGAGCACGGGGTTCTGACCGTTCTCGTCACAACGGAACAAGCGCAAGTCGGCGTCGGTGCCGGTCTGCCGGCACTCCGCGTACCAGACGTTCTTGGTGCCCATCGGATCGTGCGCGATGGCGACGTCGACGACGGTCGCCCCAGCGGCGATCGAAACCGGCGCCACCAACGGATCGACGACCACCGGGAACTGCGCCGCCGCGAGCCACGCGGCATCGAGACGCAGCTCGAGGCCACCGTCGACCAGCTGCGTCTGCATCGGCCGCCGCCGGCCCATCGCGTCGATCGCGATGGCGCTGCCGTAGTGCACGACGCCGCGGCCGAGCGTGTCGACGAACAGCACGCCGCCGTCGTCGCCGACCCCGGTCGCATGCAGCGCGCTGGCGACGGCGCCGCGGATCACCAGTTCGCCATTCGTCGCCGGCCGCTGGCGCAGCACGAACGTCTGCTCGAGTCCTTCCGGCCGCACGTCGTAGGCCTCGACCAGGCCGCCGAGGTCGTACTCCGCGCGCCAAGCCGTGTGCGCGAGCCGCGGCGCCATGGTGACGAGCTGGTGCTCGCCGACCGTGGCCGACGTCGTCGTCCAGCGCCACGCCACCGGCGCGTCGGCGCTGGCACCGAGGTACGGCACGAACGCCATGCCGCCGGCGAACGACGCCTTGTAGTCGCGGCCCGCGGCCCAGATGCCATACGGCTGGCCTTCGTCGTCGGGCTGCGTGTGGATCGGTGCGCAGGCCACCTGGCCGGCGGCCTCCAGCGGCGCGATCGGCGCCAGCTGCTGCTGGGCCGACAGGGAAAGGGCCGCCAGCATGGCGACCGGGACGGAACGGGCCGCGCGCAGCGCGGCGAACGAACGGTGCCGGGCCAACGTGGCCAGGCGATTGGAAGTGGTTTGCATGTTGCTCTCGATTCGGTGCCCCCGATCGAGCGCTGCTCGACGACGCGGGCGGACAAACAGGCGCGAATCGAAATCCGTGTCCGCTTGCTGCCTGCCGCGACGCTTCTTCGGGCCCGGGCCGCGCGAGCTATGCTGCGCCGCCGGGGCCCACGGACCGCATGAGCGACGCCACACAGCGACTGCCGAACGACGACCAGGACGGTCGTCTGCAACGCCTGGCGGCGGCGATGGAGGCGTTCCTGCAGTTCCGCGCCCGCGGAGCGAACGGCGATCGCGCCGCATTCCTCGCCGCCAACGCGCCGCTGCGCGACCTGCTCGAGCCGATGCTCGACGACGCCGTCGACGACGCTGCCGACGCGCCGTTCGTGCCGCAACCGGGCCAGTGCCTCGGCGACTACCGGCTGCTGCGCGAAGTCGGCCGCGGCGGCATGGGCGTCGTCTACGAGGCCGAGCAGGTGTCGCTGCGCCGGCGCGTGGCGCTGAAGGTGCTGCCGGCGCACCTGGCGAGTTCGCCGCGCGCGATCGAACGCTTCCGCCACGAAGCGACGCTGGCGTCCCGCCTGCGGCATCCGGCGATCGTGCCGATCCACGAAGTCGGCGAATGGCGCGGCGTGCACTTCTTCAGCATGGAGTTCGTCGACGGCCGACCGCTGCACGTCGCCATGCAGGACCAGCGGCTCGGCGTGCGCGCCGACTGCAGCCGCGTCGCCGAGTGCGCCGAGCTGGTCGCGCGCGTCGCCTCGGCGCTGCAGCACGCGCACGAGCACGGCCTCGTGCACCGCGACGTCAAGCCGCACAACGTGATGATCGGCACCGACGGCAGCGTGCGGCTGATGGACTTCGGCGTCGCCAAGGAACTCGACGCGGCGACGCGTTCGAACGCCGGCGAGTTCCTCGGCACGCCGCACTACTGCAGCCCCGAGCAGGTCACCGGGGCGCCGGTCGGGCCGACCGCCGACGTGTTCGCGCTCGGCATCGTGCTCTACGAACTGCTGGCGCACCGCCGCCCGTTCGACGGCGACGACTCGCGCGCCGTGCTGCGCCGCATCGAGCTCGGCGAGTTCCCGTCGCTGCGCAGCATCGCACCGCAGGTGCCGCGCGACCTGCAGACCATCTGCCACAAGGCGCTCGAACGGCATCCGGGCCATCGCTACCCGAGTGCGGGAGCGATGGGCGACGACCTGCGCCGCTTCCTGCGCATCGAGCCGATCCACGCCGCCCCGCCGAGCCTGCTCACGCGTTCGAGCAAGTGGGTACGCCGCCATCGGCTGCGCCTCGCGGTGACGACCTTGGCGTTGGTGACGATCGTCGGCGCGCCATCGGCACTCGCCTTCCACCTGCACCGCACGCGCGCGGCGGTCGAGAGCGAACGCGCGGTGCTCGACCAGGCCGAAGAACTCGCGTTCCGCAGCATCGAACAGACACTGGCGCTGCTCGGGCAGCAGCTCGACCGCCAGCCGGGCCCCGGCGGCCACTTCGAGCCACAGCTCGATTCGGTCGTCGAGCTGTGCACGCAGTTCCTGTCGTTGCGCAGCGAACTGCCGCAACGCCGGCTGCGCGTCGCCACCTCGCTGGAGGTCGTCGCCGGCATCTACCTGGCGATGGAGAGACACGAAGAGGCCCAGGACGCGATCGTCCGCGCGCGCATGCTGCTGCTCGGCACTCCCGACGACGCCCCTGCGGCTCCGCCGGCACGCTCCCTCCTGCTGGCGCGACTCTCGCACCGCCATCTGCAGGTTCTGCTGCACACCAACCGCCAGCTCGCCGACCTCACCTTCTCGGACCTCGACGCCCACTGGCAGCGACTCGTGGACGCCGACCCGAAGGCGAAGGAGTCGCGGCTCGCACAAGCGACCACGCTGCTGCTGTACGGCAGCACGCTCACCGACTGGATCGACCGCCGCGCCGAGGCCGAGACGCTGTTGCAGCGCGCAGCGACGCTGCTGCGCGCACCGGAGCTGGCCGGCGACCAGACCGCCGCGGTGCTCTCCGTACGCACCGACGTGGCGCTCGGCCGCGCCCAACTGCGGCTCGGTCGCACCGCCGACGCCCACGCGCTGCTGCTGGCGACGTTGCCGCGCTTCGACCAGCTGCCGCCCGATCCGGTGGTCGGCATCGACAAAGCCGACGCATGTGGTGCGATCGCCCTGGCGCTGCAGCGGCTCGAACGCCACGACGAAGCGGAGGCGATGTTCCGCCTCGCGATGCAGACGGCGTCGCAGTGGTTCGCCCAGTATCCGGGCTCGCTGCGGCTGCGCCGCATGCTGCTGGCGGGCTACGTGGCGCTCGGCTTCCAGAGCTTCGCGCGCAGCGACGAAGCGGCGGCCGAGCGCCACCTGCGCGCCGGTCTCGCCTTGTGCCCACCCGAAGGGGGCGACCCGAAGTCGCAGCGCAGGCCGAGCCTCGCCGACTGTTCGCTCGCCGCCGAACTCACGCTGCTGCTGGGCGAAGTGCTGGCCGTGCAGCACATCGACCGCAGCCACGATGCCGAAGTGCGCAGGCTGCAGCAGCGGGCCATCGCCTGGCGCACGGCGCTGCACGAGTTGCAACCGAAGGCGACCGAGCCGCACGTCGACCTCGCGATCGCACACAACTCGGCGGCCTTGTTCGCCAACGAACGCGCCGAATACACGACCGCGGCCGAACACGCGCAGAAGGCTTGCGAGCACCAGCGCGCGGCGCTGGCGAAGGAGCCCGACGAGCGCTTGCGCGCGCTGCTCGGTCAGCACCAGGCCAACCTCGCCTACGCGCTGGCCCGTCTGGGCCGCAACGTCGAAGCGCTGGCTGCCGCCCGCGACGTGCCCGAGAACGCTCCGCGCCAGGTAGCGGCACTGCGCATGGCCGCCGAAGCCGCGGCCTACATCGCCGCCCCGCCGCCGCCCGCGGGCGCCCCGGCTGCCAACAAGCCCGCGACCGGCCGCGACGACGAAGGTGCCATGGTCGCCGCCGCTGCCCTCGAACGGATCCTGGCGGTGAGCAAGAAGGAGGCGCGCCGATTGCTCGACGACAAGCGCTTCGCCGGCCTGCGCGACCACCCCGCCTTCCAACGCCTGCGCGAACGCGCGGCCGAACGCCCATGAGTGCCCCTGACGCTCCGATCCCCGGCGATTCCATCACCGGCCAGGTGCTGCGCGTGCAGCGCGGCGACGTCGACGCGTTGCATCGCCTCGTCGCCGACCACCTGCCGTGGATCGAGGCGCACGTGCGGCGCCGGCTGTCGCCGCTGGCCCGCCGCGACGGCGACACGCAGGACTTCGTGCAGCGCGCCCTGCTCGACGTGCTGCGCGACGGCCCGAAGTTCGCGATCGACGATCCGGCGGCGTTCCGCGCGCTGCTGGCGCGCATCGTCGAGAACACGCTGATCGATCGCGTGCGCTACCTGCAGCGCGAACAGCGCGACCCGCGGCGCGAACGGCCGCTGCCCGGCGATTCGGTGCTGCTGCTCGACGCGCCGGCGCGCAGCGTCACCGCGCCGGAGGTACACGCCGAACGCAACGAACAGCAGGCGTGGCTGCGGCTGGCGCTCGAACTGCTCGACCCCGAGGACCGCGAAGCGATCCGCCTGCGCGACTGGAACGGGGCGACGTTCGCCGAGGTCGGCCAGAGCCTCGGCCTCGGCGAAGAAGCGGCGCGCAAGCGCTACCAGCGCGCGCTGCCGAAGCTGGCCGAGAAGCTCGAACTGTTGCGCCGCGGCTGCGTGCGCGACGCACTGCCGCCTGGCTGATCCTGCCGGCCGAGCCCCGCACCCTCGCCAGACACCCACGCGCGGCCTACGGTTGCCGACCTCGCGCGATGTTCGATCGCTCTTCGCCCCGCTACTGGATCCTGCGCTTCCTGCTGGGCCTCGCCCTGCTCGCCGCCGCCGGCCTCGGCCTGGTCCAGCGGCTGCGCATCGGCGACCAGATGGGGCTGCTGACGCTGCTGGTCGGCGTGATCGGCTTCCGCATCGCCTTCACCTCGACCGCGCCGATGGCGCGCGCGCTGAACCGCGAGCGCCTGCAGCAGCAGCGATGGAGCCAGCAGGCGAACGACGCGTTCGCGCGCGCGTCGCTGCCGCGGCGCGTGCACTACCTGCTGACCGCGGTGGCCGCCGCCGACGGGCCGGTGACCGAGGCCGAACGGGCGGTGGTGCGGCAGAGCTTGCGCCACAGCGGCACGCATTGCGCCCGGTGGCAGCCTCTCTGACGCTAGAGATAGAGGGCAACCCTGATCAGCGCAGCGACGGCCACGCCGAAGAAGAAGGCCCAGCGCAACCAAGCCCGGCGCTCGGAGCTGCCACCAAGAGGGTCGGAGCGCCCGTCCTCTGAAGGCACCGAACCGGTGCCGAAAAGTCCGAACAGGAGATGCAAGACGCCTTCGACGCAACCCATGGCGCAGGACGGGACCAGCAGCCCGGCCAGTGCTCCTGAGATGGCTCCACTGCCCACGGTGTTGACAAGCGCACGCTCGCCAACGGCCCAGCCCGCGACGTACAGGCACGCGAAAATGACCAATCCAAGGATCGTGCCTGCAAGCGCAGCGAAGACGGAGGCGCCAACTCGGTACGACCAGTCGAACTTCTCAGGCTGCGGCATCGCCGTGCCTCGCAGCGTTCGACACAATTCGCTTGTGCACTCGAGTGAGGAGCCAGGCCAGCAGTGCGTCCGCGAATTGGCGTGCGTTGAAAGTCTGCAGATCTTCGAGTCTTGCGCCGACGCCGATGAGATAGACCGGCAGAGTTCGCGCACGTGTGATGGCGGCGAGAACGCCGACTCTGGCGGCGCAGTCCACCTGGGTGGCGATCAGGCTGGTCAACGTCAAGACGTCGTCGAAGGCCTTGACCCGCGCCACCGTGTCCTGGCCGGTATCGCCGTCGACCACCAGCAACACCTCGTGCGGGGCCCCGGCCTCAGCCTCTGCGATGACGCGGCTGATCTTCATCATGGAAGGAGCTTCAAGCTGCGGTCCCGGACCACCCAGAACCCACGCCGGGCATCCTCCCGCCCGCGCACGTCCCCGTCCAGACGTTCGCAAAAGCCGTTTCGGGCTCGTTCCCGCCAGTTTCGCGCCCTCCGAACGCACCGATTCCCCGCCACGCCTTGAGCTCGGTCACGGCACCGCGATCACCATCACTCCGCGGGGATCTCGCCGACTTCGACGACCCCGCCTTCCGCCGGCGGCGCCCGGCACCCCGCCTGCTCCGGCACCGCCGACGACAGCCCCATCGCCCCCAACACCCGCGCGATCGATGCCGGATCGTGGTTCGCGGCCAGCACCTGACGGATTCCCCGGCACTTCGGGCAGACCAACACCTCGATCCCGAACGCCCGCTGCAGCAACTCCGCCCGCGAGTACCGTCGCCGACCGCCTCGCCGACCGCCGCCACCATGCGGAACTCGCAGCCGCGCCCGCACCCGCCGCTCCGCCTGCTGCCTCAGGAACGCGGCGGCGGCGACGTTCTCGACCCCATCGGTCGCGACGCCCTCGGCCG
>JBILEY010000125.1:0-12342 GCA_044351865.1 Planctomycetota bacterium
GCCCCGCTGCTGCAGCAGCTCGTCAACTACGAGCGCACCCGGCCCGACAAGCGGCTGTGGGATCTCGCCACGATGCGGCGCCTGCTCGCGCGTCGCGGCGCACCGGAACCGCCGCGGCCCGCCGTGCAGGTGGGCGGCAGCAAGGGCAAGGGCACGACCTGCGCGTTCCTCACCGCGTTGGCCCATGCGGCGAAGCGGCGGGCCGGCGTCTACACCTCGCCGCACGTCACGACGCTGCTGGAACGGGTGCGGATCGGCGATCGTGACATTCCTGTCGCCGTGCTCGAACGGCACCTCGTGCAGCTGCTGGCGGTGCCCGACGGCGAGCGGCCGCCGACCTTCTTCGAGGCGATGACGCTCGCCGCTGCCGCCTGGTTCGCCGAAGAACGCGTGGATCTCGCGGTCTACGAGGTCGGCCTCGGTGGCCGCCACGACGCGACCACGGCGCTGCCGGTCGACGCCGGCATCGTCACCATGATCGAGCTCGAGCACACCGACGTGCTCGGCGACACGATCGCCGCGATCGCCGGCGAGAAGGCGCCGGTGATCCGCGAAGGCGGGCTCGGCTTCACCGGTGCGAGCGGCGACGCGCTCGCCGTCATCACCGGCCACTGCCAGCGCGCCGGCGCCCGACTGCTGGTGCTCGGCGAGCACTTCGGTCTGCGCGCGGTGCGCTGGGCCGACGACGGGCCGCGCGGCACGCTGTGGCTGCCGGACGGCCGCGAGCTGCCGTTCTTCTTGCCCGGTGGCGCCGCCTTCCAACTGCCGGCCCTGGCGCTGGCGGCGGCGGCGTTCGCGCAGCTGTTGCCGAATGCGCCACTCGTGCTCGATCCCGCACCGCGGCCGCAGCTGCCGTGCCGCTTCGAGGTGCGCATCGAGCCCGACGGCGAGGTGCTGGTGCTCGACGGTGCGCACACCGAGCAGTCGCTGCAGGCGGTGGCGCGCGAGCTGCAGCGGCGCTGGCCGGGCCGGCGGGCGCAGGTGCTGTTCGGCTCGGCGACCGGCAAGCGCTGGCGCGAGGGTTTGAGTTCGTTGTTCGCGGTTGCCGATGGGTTCGTTGTCACCGAGCTGACGGGCACGGCGAGCGAGGACCCCGGCGCGATCGCCGCGTTCCTCGGCGCCGCCGGCCGGCAGTGCGAGACGGCGCCCGATGCGGCTGCCGGTCTGCGACTCCTGCGGTCGCGGCCGGGCCCGCGCCTGGTGGTCGGCTCGTTCTACCTGGCCGGTCAGGTCCGCCAGCTCGTCACCGGCGATGCCGGTGCAGAGCCGCCACCTGAACGCGTCCGATGAACGATCAGCCCGATCCACAAGGTTCCGTCGCCACGCCGGTGTTCGTCGAGGACGTGTTCCTGACCGACGTGTTCTTGATCAAGGGCCGGCTGGCGAACAAGCCGAAGCGCCTGACCAACCTGCTCGAGGACTGGACGCGCACGTTCCTGCCGGTGCAGGACGCGACGCTGGTGTCGCTGCGTTCGCGCGAAGTGATCCGCACGCCGATGGTGATGGTCAACCTGCGCGAGGTGATCCTCGCGCACGAGCTGGTCGACGTCGCCGGCGACGACACGCTGCGGCGCCTCGCCGGCAGCACCGACAAGCGCTCGCGCATCCGCGCCTTCTACAACGGGGCCACGCAGTTCGAACTGGCCGGCCAGATCGAGCCCGGGGCCTACGAGTCGCAGCCGTCGATGCCGCGCAAGTTCTTCATCATGCAGAAGCCGGTGGTGCGTGGGCTCGACCTGCAGCACCCGGAGCTGTCGCTGCTGAAGAGCCTCGACTACGGGATCCTGCGCAAGGATCGCATGGCCTACGTCTACGACTTCGGCTGAGCGATCGCCGCCGCTGGCGCCAGCAGCGCCTCGACCGCGCGCACCAGCTGGTTCGCGGTGAACGGCTTGTTCAGGATCGCGCCGCGCCCGCTGGCGGCCGCGATCAGCTGCTCGCCTTCGCTGGCGTAGCCCGACATGAACAGGATCGGCGTCGCCGAGTGCGAACTCGCGAGCCGCAGCGCCAGTTCGCGGCCGCCGAGGTGCGGCATCACCACGTCGGTGACGAGCACGTCGAACGCGTGCGCCTCGGCGAGGGCCAGCGCTTCTTCGCCGTTCGCGGCCGCCAGCACGTCGTGGCCGGCGCGCAACAAAGCGCGCTGCACCAGCTCGCGCACCAGCGCTTCGTCCTCGGCGACGAGCACGACGGCGCGGCGGCCGCTCGGGCGCGGCAGTTCGACCACCGGTTCCGCCGGCAGTGTCGGCATCGCGGCCACCAGCGGCAGGTAGACGGAGACCTTCGTGCCCTTGCCGGGCGCGCTGTCGATGCGCGCCGCACCACCGCTCTGCTTGACGGTGCCGTAGACGGTGGCGAGGCCGAGGCCGGTGCCCTGACCCTGCGGCTTGGTCGTGAAGAACGGCTCGAACGCGCGTTCGCGCACCGCTGGCGCCATGCCGACGCCGTCGTCGGCGACCCACAGCAGCGCGTAGTCGCCGGCGTGCAGGTCGGCGTGCGGTCGTTCGCCGCTGTCGCCCACGGTGATCACGTCGGTGCCGATCACGACCCGGCCGCCGTCGGGCATCGCGTCGCGCGCGTTCAGCGCGAGGTTCAGCACGATCTGCTCGAGCTGGGCGCGGTCGACTCGCGCGCAGGCGGCGCGCTCGCACGGTTGCGTGTCGACCTGGATGCGTTCGCCGAGCAGGCGGCGCAGCATGCCGACCATGCCGTCGATCGCCGTGCGCAGGTCGAGGACCTGCAGCGACAGCACCTGGCGCCGGCCGAATGCGAGCAGCTGCCGCGTCAGCTCGGCGGCGCGGGCGGCGGCACGAACGATCTCGACCGCGTCCTGGCGCAGTGCATCGCCCGCCGGCAGCCCGTCGCGCACCGACTCGGCGTAGCCCGAGATCGCCGTCAGCAGGTTGTTGAAGTCGTGGGCGACGCCGCCGGCGAGCTGGCCGACGGCCTCCATCTTGTGCGATTGCCGAAGCTGTTCACTGAGCTGGCGGCTCACGGTGACGTCGGTGATGGCGCCATCGCAGCTGGTGACGACGCCCTGTTCGTCGCGCACCACCGTCCTCGACACCAGCGCCCAGAACGGCGACCCGTCGCGGCGGTGCAGCCGGCGTTCTTCGAGACGTGTGGTCGCCTCGGCGTCGCCGAGCCAGCGCAGGCACTCGCGGTGGCTCTCGTCGGTCGCCTTGCCGGCGTCCTTCAGCATCGCCGCCGGCGACTCGTAGCCGAACAAGGTCGCACAGGCCGGATTGACGTGTACGAGCCCCGCGTCGGGCACGGTGCGGAACAGGCCTTCGCTGACGTTCTCCTGGATCGAGGCCAGCAGGCCTTCGCGCTGTTCGCGTTCGAGGGCGAGTCCGGTCAGGATCGCCGCGCGCTGCAGCAGCGCCAGGTCGGCGGGCGACGGCTCGTGCACGTGGGCGTGGTAGACGGCGAACGTGCCGAGCACGGTGCCGTCGGTGGCGTGCACCGGCATCGACCAGCAGGCGATCAACTGCAGCGCCGCGGCTTCGTCCCGCCAGCGCGACCAGCGCGGGTCGACGCGCGTGTCGGCGGCGACGACGACCGTGTCGAAGTGCGCGGCGGCGCCGCAGCAACCTTCCTCCGGCCCGATGTCGAGCCCCGACGCGCAGCGGTGGAACTCCGGCGGCAGCGACGGCGCGCAGGCGACGTAGAGCTTGCGGCCGCGCACCACCTGCAGCGAGGCGCGCGCGTCGAGGAACTGCTCGATGCCGTGCACGATGACCAGCAGTACGTCGGCCAGCGGGCTGCCGCTGGCGATGCGTTCGAGCACGGCGGTGTGCCAGGCGACCTGGTGTTCGGCGAGGCGCCGCGACGTCACGTCGCGCACGACGCCGAGCACTTCGCCGTCGTCGAGCGGCACGAAGCGGACCTCGCGGAAGAAGGTCCCGGCCGGGGTGTGCAGCGGGTACTCGACCGGGATGCTGCGGCGACCTTCGCGCGCGCTGGCCACCTGCGCGAGGATCGCATCGGCGTGCTCGCGGCTCGCCACGTCCTGGATGCGTCGGCCGAGCAGCTGTGCTGTGGGGACCGGCATCCTCGTGCCTTCCGGCACCATGATGTCGCGGAACGTGTCGTCCGGACCCAGTCGGTAGACCGCGTCCGGCAACACGCGGATCAGCGCCTTGCGCATGCCTTCGCTGTCCAGCCATCGGTGTACGTTCTTCTCGCGTTCGGCGATCAGGGCGCCGAACACCAACGGCACCGTGACTACCAGGAAGGCGCCGATCTGCGCGGCCATGTGGCGTTCGGCGTAGGGCACGATCAGGAACGGACCGACGCCCTCGGCGGCGAAGGTGACGATGGTGATCGCGGCGAGCGTCGCGTTGGTGGCGGCGCCGAGCGGGCCCTGCCAGATCGCCGCGAGCAGCGCGATCAGCAGCACGGTCGACATCAGCAGCACGCCGGGCACGCCCGGTGCCATCAGCAAGGTGACCCCCGCGAGCGTGACGATGGTCGAGACGCCGGTGAGGCCGATCTCGAGCAGGACGCGCGGATCGCGCCGCCGCGCCGGGTTGAACCACAGCAGGACCGGCGGCACCACCGTCAGCACGCCGAGCACGTTCATGGTCCACCAGCCGTCCCACCGGCAGTAGAAGGGCAGGTTGGCGAAGTTGCCCGGCATGCTCCGGCCGACCGCCGAGAACAGCATCGACGCCACCGGTGCCGCCGCGGCGGCGGTGGCGAAGCGCAGTACTTCGCTCAGGTCGCCGAAATCGCCGCGCACCTGCAGGCGCCGGAGCAGCAGCACGCCGACGATCGCCTCCGCCGAGCTGCCGAGCATCGCCGGCACGTAGCAGCTGGCGTCGTAGCCGATGCCAATGCGGTTGACGAAGGTCGCCAGCGCGACCGCCCACACCGCGCGCAGGCCCAGCAGCCACAGCCCGGCGATGGCGATGCCCGACGGCAGCCAGATCAGGGCCTGCGACACCGCCTGCGCGTCGGCCTCGCTGGCGCGGGCGGCGGCGAGCAGCACCACTGCCAGCAACGCCTGCTTCAGCACGACCGTCGTGGCCTTCGGCATGTGGGAAGGCTAGGCCCGCTGGCGATGGCTGCAACCGAGCGTTGTCGTGCGCGGTACTCGACATCGGCACAAAGCAGCGCCGATGCGACGCGGCATGCGGCCCACCGCGGCGCGGCGAGGCGCGAAGGAAGCGAGCGCCACCCCACGGTCGACCGGTATACGTTGGGCATGCGGCTCCGACTCCTACTCGGCTCGTTCCTCCTCTCTTCGATCGTTGCGGCGTGTGCGTCGACGCCGGTGGCCCAGAGCCAGGATGACCCGGCGGCCAAACCGCCGGCGGCCCGGGGCGGCGACAAGGATCAAGGAACGGACAAGGAGAAAGCCGCGGCGCGGAAGCAGAAGAACAAGGACCTGCGCACCAAGGAGCGCGAGGTCGAGGCCGCCAAGGTCGAGCAGCAGATCGCCGAGATCGACCGTGCGGTGCGCCAGCGCGGCATCGAGATGGGGCTGCACAAGGCAGCCGCCGACCTGACCAAGGCCCGCGCCGACCTCGAGGTGTTCCTCGCCACCGTCAAGCCGCGTGAGCTCGAGGAGAAGCGCATCGGCCTGGACCAGAGCCTGCACCGCCTCGAGCACAGCAAGGACGAACTCGGCGAGCTGGTGGCGATGTACGAAGCCGACGAGTTCGCCAAGACCACGAAGGAGCTGGTGCTGAAGCGCGGGCGCCGCGAGGTCGAGATGGCGGAGCGCTACCTGGCCGTGGCGCAGAAGGAGATGCAGCACTTCGAACAGGTCGTGCTGCCGCAGCGCGAACGCGAGCTGCGCGACAAGGTCGTCGACGCCGAGCACGAGCAGCGCAAGGCCGACAGCGAGGCCGCGAAGGCCAGGCTCGAGGTCGCACAGGCGACCAAGAAGGAGGCGCAGCGGCTCGCCGACCTGCAGGAGGAGATCGCCGAACTGCGCGCGGAGCTGGCCAAGGAGACGCCGTGACGGCAGCGCGCGTCGCCGTCGCCATCGCCTTGCTGGCGGCGGCGCTGTTGGCGCAGGAGCCGCCGGCCGCGGCGCCGAAGGCCCCGGAGGCAGCGGTCGCCGACCTGGGCACGCCCGCGGCGGGCAAGCGCGCCGCCGACCGCGCCATCGACTACTTCGTGCGCACGCAGAACCACGACGGCTCGTGGGGTTCGACGTCGTGCGAGACGACGTTCGAAGCGAGTTTCGCCGTCGAGACCCACTACGCCTGGAGCGTCGCCGCGCACGGCCTGGCGACGATGGCGCTGCTGGCTGCCGACGAGACGCCGGAGCGGCGGGCGGCACTCGAACGCGCGGTGCGCTGGCTGTGCAACTGCCGCATGACGCAGCGCGGGTCGAACTGGGACAACGACGCCGTGTGGGGGTGGATCTACGGCACCGTCGCCACCACGACCGTGGCGATGGACAAGCGCTTCCAGACCGACGCGTGGCGCGGGCCGGTGGCGTTCCGCGGCCGCGAGTTCGCCGGCTGGCTGGCGAAGAACCAGGAGCCGCTCGGCGGCTTCGGCTACTACGACGACCCGCCGTACACGCGGCGGCCGAAGTGGGGGACCAGCTTCTCGACCGGCGCCGTGGTGCCAGCGCTGGACCTGGCGATGCAGCTCGGCTGGCTGCCCGACAACAGCACGCACACGCGGGCCGTCGGCTACGTGCAGCGCTGCCGGCTGCCGAACGGCGCCTACACCTACGACCTGACCCCGGTGCCGCGGGTCACCGGCGGCGAGCACATCAACGACGTGAAGGGCAGCCTCGGCCGCATCCAGGTCGGCAACTGGGCGCTGCACCGGGCCGGCGACCCGGCGATCACCCCGGCGGTGATCCGGCGCGGGCTCGAGCAGTTCTTCGAGCACCACCGGTTCCTGGCGGTGGCCCGCATGCGGCCGGTGCCGCACGAGGCCTACTATGCGAACGCGGGCTACTTCTTCTTCTTCGGGCACTACTACTGCGCGCTGGCCATCGAGCTGTTGCCGCCGGCCGAACGGGAGCCGTTCCGGGCCCAGCTGCGGCAGAAGCTGATCCCGACCCAGCGGTCCGACGGGTCGTTCTGCGACTTCCTCGGCTCCAGCTACCAGGTGACCGCGGCGACGGCGTTCGCGGCGCTGGCCCTGCTCGCCGGGGAATGAAGTTCGGTCGGCCGGTCCGACATTTGACCCCCTGCGGGACGCGCCCTACTGTCCCCCAGCTTTTCTCCACCCGGACCTGCCCTCTTGCAGAAGACGATCTCCCTTGGCCCTGGCCTGCTGATCGGCGGCGACAACTTCGTCGTCATGGCGGGGCCATGCGCGGTCGAGACCCGCGAGCTGCTGACGGCGGTCGCCGACGCGGTGCTGGCCGCCGGGGCGGGGGTGCTGCGCGGCGGCGCGTTCAAGCCGCGCACCTCGCCGAAGTCGTTCCAGGGACTGGGCGAACCGGGCCTGCTGCTGCTCGAGGAAGCCTCGCGCCGCACCGGCCTGCCGGTCGTCACCGAGGTGATGGACCCGCGCGACGTCGAACTGGTCGCCGCGCACGCCGGCATCCTGCAGGTCGGCAGCCGCAACATGCAGAACTTCCCGCTGTTGCGCGAGGTCGGCAGGCAGCGCCGGCCGGTGCTGCTGAAGCGCGGGGCTGCCGCCACGATCGACGAACTGCTGCACGCCGCCGACTACATCCTGCAGGAAGGCAACGAGCAGGTGATCCTGTGCGAGCGCGGCGTGCGCGGCTTCGACCCGAGCACCCGCTACCTGCTCGACCTCGCGGCGGTGCCGGTGCTGAAGCAGCGCACGTCGCTGCCGATCCTGGTCGACCCGAGCCACGGCACGGGGGAATCGTCGCTGGTGCCGCCGATGGCGAAGGCGGCGATCGCCGCCGGTGCCGACGGGCTGCTGATCGAGGTGCATGCGCAGCCGGAGATCGCGCTCAGCGACGGCAAGCAGGCGCTGCGGCCGGCGGATTTTGCGCAGTTGATGACCGAAGTGCGCCGCCTCCTTCCACTCTTCGGTCGGCGTCTCTGTCGCGGCGCCGCCGCGGTGGCGCCGGCCAGCGACAGGCCGGGGTCCGGCTCGCTGCCGACCACTCTCGACGACGAGGTCATCGCACCGTGACTCGAAGCTCGCGCAAACCCTACATCGCCGGCAACTGGAAGATGAACCTGGACCGGTCCCGGTCCCTGGACCTGATCAAGACGGTCAAGGGTCGGCTCGGCGACGGCGGCGACCGCGAGGTCGCCTTCTTCGTTCCGTCGATCTACCTGGCCGACGTCAGCGCCGTGGCCCAGGGCTCGCCGCTCGGCGTCGGCGGCCAGAACTGCTGGTTCGAGGCCAACGGCGCGTTCACCGGCGAACTGGCGCCGCGCATGCTGCGCGAAGTCGGTGCCGACCGCGTGCTGATCGGGCACAGCGAGCGCCGGCACGTGTTCCACGAGCCCGACGAGTGGATGGGCAAGAAGCTGCGTGCTTCGCTCGATTGCGACCTGCTGCCGATCTACTGCATCGGGGAGACGCTCGACGAGCGCAAGGGCAACAAGACCGAGCGCGTGCTGAAACGCCAGCTCGAGACCGGCTTCGAGAAGGTCCGCGCCGAGGACGCACACCGCCTGACGATCGCCTACGAACCGGTGTGGGCCATCGGCACCGGCGAGACGGCGACCAGCGAGCAGGTCGCCACCGCGCACAAGACGATCCGCCGCTGGCTGGTGCAGCGCCTCGGCGAGCCGGCGGCCAACCTGCTGCGCGTGCTCTACGGCGGCAGCGTCAAGCCGGACAACGCCAAGGAGCTGATGGCGATCGAGAACGTCGACGGCCTGCTCGTCGGCGGCGCCAGCCTGCAGGCCGAGACATTCCTGCCCATCATCGAATACGACCGCCACTGACCGGTGCGCTGGTGGTCGGTCGCCGACCGCCCGCATCGAATCGACCTTCACCCAACCCATACCTCGCCGCCGGTCACCGGCCGGCCCCGAACGATGTACTTCGTCCACGTCCTGTCCTGGATCCTGTTCTTCTTCTCCGCCATCTTCATGACCATCCTGATCCTGCTGCAGGAGTCGAAGGGCGGCGGCCTCGCCGAGGCGTTCGGCGGCATGGGCGCCGAGACGTTCGGCGTGAAGAGCGGCGGCATCAACAAGGTGACCTTCACCCTGGCCGCGATCTTCTGCGGCTCGGCGCTGCTGATCACCGCGACGTGGAACTCCTGAGTCGCTGATTCCCGACCCCGTGCTGCTTCCGGAGCGAGCCGAAGCCTTGGAGCGCCCGACGCACAGCATGACCGGGGTCGGCCTCGCCGCCGGCCCGAGCGAGCTCGGCGAGCTGCGGGTCGAGGTGCGCTCGGTCAACGGCCGTGGCTTCAGCGCCAAGCTGCGCCTGCCGCCGAACGCCGGCGGCTACGAAGCGGCGATCGAAGAACTGGTGCGCGCCAGCATCGCGCGTGGATCGGTGCTGGTCGTGCTGGAACGGGCCCAGGCCACCGCCGTGCTGCCCGACCCCGAGCAGGTGAAGGCGTTGGCCGCCAACCTGCGCCAGCTGGCCGAAGAACTGCGCCTGCCGCCGCCGAGCCTCGCCGACGTGCTGCAGGTTCTCGCCGCGTCCGGCCGCAGCGACGCCGCGACCTCGCGGCCGCTGCCGCCGCAGCTGCGCGCGCTGCTCGAACGGGCGCTCGCCGACCTCGCCGCGCACCGCCGCAGCGACGGCCGCGGCACCGCGGCGGCGATCGCCGAGCAGCTCGACCAGTTCGCGGCGCTGGTGGGGCAGGCGGCCGCGCGCGCACCGCTGCTCGCCGACGAGTACCGCGCCCGCCTGCTGCAGCGCGTGCAGGAGTTCGTCGCGCGCCACGTGCCAGCGGCGCCGCCGGCGCCGGAACTCGTGCGCGAAGTGGCGGCGTTCGCCGACCGCGTCGACGTCGCCGAGGAACTGCAGCGGCTCAGCGCGCACATCGCCGAGGTGCGTGCCGTGCTGGCGCGCGGCGGCGAAGTCGGGCGGCGGCTCGAGTTCCTGCTGCAGGAGCTGCTGCGCGAGACCAACACCCTCGGTTCGAAGTCGCCGGACACCACGATCGCGCACGCCGTGGTGGCGATGAAGACCTGCGTCGAACGCATGAAGGAACAGGCGGCGAACCTCGAATGAACCCGTCCCGCGGCAAGCTGGTCGTCATCTCGGGGCCCTCGGGAGCCGGCAAGACCTCGGTCTGCCGCGCCCTGAAGCAGCATCCCGACGTCGAGTTCTCGGTCAGCGCGACCACGCGCGCGATGCGCGCCGGCGAGCGCGACGGCATCGACTACCACTTCCTGTCGCGCGAGGACTTCCAGCGCCGGCTCGGCGAGAACCAGTTCCTCGAGTGGGCGACCTACAACGGCAACCTCTACGGCACGCCGCGGTGGCCGATGGACCAGGCGCTGGCGCGCGGCAAGACGTTCCTGGTCGAGATCGAGGTCAAGGGCACGCGGCAGCTGCGCGAGCGCGGCATCGAAGGCCTCTACGTGTTCATCGCGCCGCCGAGCATCGAGGAACTGCGCCGGCGCCTGCTGAACCGCGGCAGCAACGACATCGCCGAGATCGAGCAGCGCGTGCGCATCGCGGAGGACGAACTGGCGGCCGCGCGCGAGACGGTGTCGGGGCGACCGCTCTACGACGTCACGCTCGAGAACCGCGACCTCGACGAGACGATCGCGCGCGTGCGGAGCCTGCTGTGGCCGTGACCACCAACGTGCTGCTCGGCGTCGGCGGCGGCATCGCCGCCTACAAGCTCGCCTACGTCGCCAGTCGCCTCGTGCAGAAGGGCGTGCAGGTGCGCGTCGCGATGACCCCGCACGCGACCGAGTATGTCGGCGCGCTCACGTTCGAGGGCCTGACCGGCAGCAAGGTGATCCGTTCGTCGACGCAGATCGACGACGACGGCTCGCCGCCGCACATCGCTGCGGCGCGCGCGGCAGCGGTCTACGTCGTGGCGCCGGCGACCGCCGACTTGTTGGCGCGCCTCGCCGCCGGTGCCGCCGCCGACGCGGTGTCGCTGCTGGCGTTGACGTGCCGTTGCCCGATCCTGGTCTGCCCGGCGATGAACGACAGCATGTGGTTGGCGGCCGCGGTGCAGCAGAACGTCGCGACGCTGCGCGCGCGCGGGTTCGAGTTCCTCGGCCCGGTCACCGGCCACCTGGCCGAGGGCTACGACGCCATCGGCCGCATGGTCGAGCCGGACGCGATCGTCGAACGCGCCCTGCAGCTTGCGCAGGCCCCGCGATGAACGGCGCCAACCCAATGCGGGCCTACGTGCTGCGCGGCGCCGCGGCTGCCGAGGCGCTCGACTGGTTGCACGTGCACGCCGACCTGCAGGGGGTGTTCGAGCACGACCTTGGCATCACCGTCTGGCTTGCCGGCGCCCTGCCGCAGCCGCCGCAGCCGGGCCTGTCGATCACCGAGGTGCCGATCCCGGCCGACGCTGCGGCCATCACCGGCCTCGAACAGGACCGACCGATCTTGGTCGCCGACGACCTGCTGGTGCGGCCGCCGTGGGTCGATCGTCCCTCGGGCTTCACCGGGGTCGAGCTGCTCGTGCCGCGCGGCGGCGCCTTCGGCAGTGGCGAGCACGGCAGCACCCAGGCGGCGCTGCGGTGCCTGCATGCGATCTGGGACGCGCCCCGCTCGTTCGGCGACGTCGGCACCGGCTCGGGCATTCTCGCCCTCTACGCGGCGGCGCGCGGCTGCCCGCAGATCGAGGCCTGTGACATCGAGCTCGCGTCGGTGCAGGCTGCCCAGGAACTGCTGCCGTCGGCGCGGCTGCATCTCGGCGGGCCGGAGACGATGGCGCCGTGCGACGGTGTCGTCGCCAACATGACCGGCACCGAACTGCGTGCAGCGATGGCGGCGATCCTGCGGCTGTGGACGCGGCGCCACGTGCTCGTGCTCAGCGGCATGCGCGCGCACGAGGTCGACGAGGTCACGTCGCTCGTGCCGTTGCCGATCGTGCACCGCGAAGTCGTCGGCGACTTCACCTCGGTCGGCTACCGCGGTTCGGCCGGTGGTGCCGGCGCGGCCAGGTAGACGTCGAAGCGGATCCTCTCGCCCGGCACCGCGAACGACACCCCGGGGGCCAGCTCGGCCGCGCCGTGGTGGCGCTTGACGACCACGCGCTCGCGGGCCGCCGCGCGCGCCGCCGCCAGCAGCGGCTCGGGTGCTTCGGCCGGGCCGGCCAGCAGACGGCAGATCTGCATGTCCCGCTTCACCTGCGCCGAGCCGTGCTCCTCGAACATGGGGTCGAGGTAGACGACGTCGGGGCGTTCGGCCTCGGCGAGGGCGCCGAGCCAGGCGATTGCGTCGGTGCGGTGCACGGTCAGGCGATCGCGCACGCCGCAGGCGGCGGCCAGC
>JBILEY010000545.1:0-3519 GCA_044351865.1 Planctomycetota bacterium
CTCGCTATGGTTCGCGGCCTGCAAATGGCCAAGAACCCTCCCTTCCGCCGCGTGCTGATCGCCAACCGCGGTGAGATCGCGGTGCGCATCACCCGCGGTCTGCGCGAGCTCGGCATCGAGTCGGTGGTGGTGCACAGTGACGCCGACGCGCGCTGCGCGCACGTGCAGGCGGCCGACCACGCGGTGCCGCTCGGCGGCAACACCGCGGCCGAGAGCTACCTCGACATCCAGAAGGTCCTCGCCGCGGCGAAGAAGACCGGCGCCGAGGCGATCCACCCCGGCTACGGCTTCCTCAGCGAGAACAGCGGCTTCGCGCGGGCCGTGCGCGACGCGGGGCTCGTGTTCGTCGGCCCCAATCCCGAGGCGATGGAGCGGCTCGGCGGCAAGAAGGCGGCGCGCGAGGAGGCGATCGCGGCCGGCGTGCCGGTGATCCCGGGCACCGAGAAGGACCAGGGCGACGCGTCGCTGATCGAGTTCGGCAAGAAGATCGGCATGCCGGTGATGGTGAAGGCCAGTGCCGGTGGCGGTGGCCGCGGCATGCGCATGGTCGAGCGCGAAGAGGACCTCGCCGAGGCGCTGGCGGCCGGTCGCCGCGAGGCGAAGGCGTCGTTCGGCGACGACCGCATGATCCTCGAGCGCGCGGTGTTCCCGGCGCGGCACATCGAGATCCAGCTGATGGGCGACAAGCACGGCCACGTCGTGTCGCTGCACGAACGCGAGTGCTCGGTGCAGCGCCGCCACCAGAAGGTGCTGGAGGAGGCGCCGTCGGCGGTGGTCGACGAGGCGCTGCGCCAGCGCATGGGCGCGGCCGCGGTCGAGCTCGCGAGGCGCGTCGGCTACGACAACGCCGGCACGGCGGAGTTCCTGCTCGATCCGAAGGGCAACTTCTACTTTCTCGAGGTCAATACGCGCCTGCAGGTCGAGCACCCGGTGACCGAGCTGGTGACCGGCGTCGACCTCGTGCACCTGCAGCTGCACGTCGCCGCGGGTGGCAAGCTCGAGCAGCTGCTCGCCGGCCGCGATCTGCGGCCGCGCGGCCACGCGATCGAAGCGCGCATCTGCGCCGAGTCGCCGGAGACCGGCTACATCCCGGCCGCCGGCCTGCTGAAGCTCGTGCGCGAGGCGGAAGGGCCGGGCGTGCGCGTCGACAGCGGCGTCTACAGCGGCTGGGAAGTGCCGCCCTACTACGACTCGATGCTCGCCAAGCTGGTCGTGCACGCGCCCGATCGCGCCACCGCCTGTGCGAGGCTGAGCCAGGCACTGCGCGAGATGGTCTACCTCGGCATCCCGACCAACGTCGACTTCCTGCGTCGCGTCGTCGACGACGAAGCGTTCCGCACGGCCAACATCTCGACCGACATGCTGAAGCACCGGCCCGAGCTCGCGGCCGGTCCGCAGCAGCCGCCCGGCGATTACACGCTGGCGGCGGCGGTGCTGTGCCAGGCGCTCGGCAAGGGCGGCAGTGCGGCGAACGCGCCGGCCGGCGGCGGTGGCACGAACGGTTCGACCGCGGTGTGGCAGACGTTGGGCGGCTTCCGCCTGTTCGAGGGCGCACGATGAAGATCACCCGCGAGTTCGTTCGCGACGGCAAGACCGTCGCCGTCACCGCCGAGTTGCTCGAGGGCGATCGCTGGCGCGTGCGCATCGGCGACACCGTGCACGAGTACGAAGCGAAGGCGCTCGGCGACGGCGGCGTGAAGCTGCAGTCGCTCGGCGAAGGCGTGGACCGCGCGTTCGTCGCCTACGGCGCTGCGCTGGCGAAGGGCTACATGGTGCGCGTCGACGGCCGCACGTGGACGCTCGAAGCACCGGCGGCGCGGCGCGGCGGTGGTGCGGCCGGCGGCGACGGCGTCGTGCGCGCGCCGATGACCGGCACCGTGCTCGAGGTCGCGTGCAAGCCGGGCGACGCCGTCGAAGCCAGGCAGACGCTGGTCGTCGTCTCGGCGATGAAGATGGAGCACAAGCTCACGGCCGGCGTCGCCGGTGTCGTGCGCAAGGTCACGGCGCAGAAGGGCGGCACCGTCGATCAAGGCGCTGAGCTGGTCGTGGTCGAGCCACACAAGGTCGAACCGCAGAAGGCCGAGGAGAAGAAGGCATGAACGATCCGCGCTACCCGATCGGCAAGATCGAACTTCCTGGTTCCCTGACGCCGGCGGCCCGCGCGCAGGCGATCAGCACGATCGCCGGCATCCCGCACGCGCTGCACGACGTCGTGCGCGGGCTCGACCAGGCGCAGCTCGACACGCCGTACCGCGACGGCGGCTGGACGCTGCGGCAGGTCGTGCACCACATCGCCGACAGCCACGTCAACGCGTACGTGCGGCACAAGCTGACGATCACCGAGAAGACGCCGCCGCCGATCAAGGCCTACGACGAGAACGAATGGGCGAAGCTCGCCGACGCGAACGGCCCGATCGGCACATCGTTGCTGCTGGTGCTGGCGATCCACGAGCGCTGGGTGCACTGCCTGCGCACGCTGCCGGCGACGACGTTCGCGAAGACGTGCGTGCACAGCGACCGCGGTGCTTTGACGCTCGACGACCTGGTGGCGCTCTACGCGTGGCACGGCAGCCACCACGTGGCGCACATCGCTCAGTTGCGGCGCAGCAAGGGCTGGTAGTCGAAGGTGTGACCGCTGCGGCGCTTCCGCAGCACCTTCCAGTTCAGCCCGCGCACGCGGCCGACCGGCTTCTGGTCGTTGCCCATCGTCTCGCAAGGGAACAGCGCCTCGTCGAGCGTCTTCTGCAGGTGCTCGGTCATGTGCTGGACGTCGGCGGCGCTCTCCATCATCGCCTGCTGGGCGAGGTGCTGGCACTGTTCGATCGCGTGCGGCCAGCGCGCGATCATGCAGGCGCAGGCCATCTGCTCGTGCGCGGTGTCGGTCTCGCAGACGATCTCCAGTTCGCCGTCCCACTCCGAACCGTCGCGGTCGTGCCAGTGCAGCGGCATCGTCTGCGGCGACAGCACGAGGCACGGGCTCGCCGGTTGCGCCGTCGCGACCTCGCCCATCGGGGTGGCGCCGAACGGCATGTTCACGTCGTCGTTGGCGGGAGTACCGGCGCACGAAGTGAACATGGCCAGCAGCGTGGTCGAGAGCAGGGCGGTGTGGATGCGCATGCCGCCGTGCTATCGGTCGTGCGGGGTCGTCAACCGAAGCGGACCGCGAGCTGGCTTAGCGAGCCGAACTCGAAGCCTTCGATCGGGAACATGACCGGCGCCGAAGCACCCGGCGCCATGGCCGCACCGGCGGCGACCAGCAGCGGCAGGAAGTGGTCGTCGGTCGGATGCGCGAGCTGCAGGTCGGGCGCCTTCTCGCGGTAGGCGAGCAGGCCGTCCACGTCGCCGGTGCGCAGCCGTTCGCGCACCCAGCCTTCGAAGTTCAAAGCCCACGCCGGCGGCGCGTCGCCGCCGTTCCAGTCGAGGCGACCGAGGTTGTGCACCATGCCGCCGCTGCCGAGCACGAGCACGCCTTGCTGCCGCAGCGTTGCAAGCGAACGCCCGAGCTCGAACAGTTGCCGC
>JBILEY010000387.1:0-5028 GCA_044351865.1 Planctomycetota bacterium
ATTCCGCCGACCCCGGCGCTGAGCGGCGCCAACTTCTACTGGCAGGTCTGGGTGCCGTTCGATCCCGGTGCCAGCGGCGAAGGTTGGGCCGCGTCGCGCGGCCTGCGCATGACGCTCGGCAACTGACCGCACCGTTCGTCCTCGCCTGCGGCAGTGCGGCCGAGCGACCGTCGCAGAATCCGACGGTCGCCGGCTCGTGACGGGAATCGCAGCGCCGGGCTCAAGCGGACCGCGCGAACGACCATCATCCAGGTGGCGCGTCCTCCGTCGGCGGCGGCGCCGCGAGCACCTGGGCAATGGACATCTTCTCGATCCTCGGACTGGTCGTCGCCCTCGGCGGCGTGTTGGGCGGGCAGATCCTCGAGGGTGGCCACCCGAGCGCTCTGCTGCAGGTGACGGCGTTCATGATCGTCATCATCGGTTCGCTCGGCGCCACGATGGTGGCGACGCTGCCGTCCGACATGCCGTTCGCCATCAAGGCGCTGAAGAAGTCGTTCCTCGGCACGAAGTACGACTTCCACGGGCTGATGGAGAAGATCCTCGAGCTGGCCAACCTCGCGCGCCGCGAAGGCCTGCTGGCGCTGGAGACCTACGCGAACAGCGGCCAGGGCGATCCGTTCCTGGTGAAGTGCCTGACGCTCGCCATCGACGGCAGCTCGGCCGAGGCCATCCGCGAGACGGTCGAGGTCGACATGCACATCGCCGAAGAGGACGACAAGGCGGGCATGAAGTTCTGGGAGTCGTGGGGTGCACTCGCGCCGACGGTCGGCGTGCTCGGCGCCGTGCTCGGCCTGATGCACGTGATGAGCGTGCTCGACCAGCCGGCGTTGATCGGCCCCGGCATCGCCGTCGCGTTCGTCGCGACGGTCTACGGCGTCGGTTTCGCGAACATCGTGTGCCTGCCGATGTCGTTCAAGCTGAAGCGCCACGTCGAACACGACCAGCTGCTGAAGAGCATGGTGCTCGAGGGCGTCGTCGGCATCCAGTCGGGCATCGCGCCGGGCGCCTTGCGCAGCAAGCTCAAGGTCTACCTCGGCAGCCACGGCGGCGGCGGCGACAAGAAGCACTGATCGCGCAGCACGGATCCCGAGGAAGCGCAGCATGGGCAAGAAGCACAAGCACGAAGAACACGTCAACCACGAACGCTGGGTCATCAGCTTCGCGGACATGATGACGCTGCTGTTCGCGCTGTTCGTCGTGCTCTACGCACTCGGCCAGGCGGACCTCGCCAAGGCCAAGCAGTTGAAGGAGTCGATCCAGTTCGCGTTCCACATCGCCGGCGAGGGCAAGACCCGCGACGAAGGCCTGTTCGACAAGCAGTCGGGTGGCGGCGAGGTGGCGATGCCGGCCCCGCTGCTGACGGCGCAGGACGGGCCGATGATGGAGTTCCTGCGCGAACAGCTCGAGCAGTACGAGGAGGTCACCGGCCGTTCGCTCGAGGCGACGCCGGTCGACGACAGCGTCGGCATCACGGCACCGCTTTCGGACTTCTTCACCAAGAACTCGGCGACCTCGGTCAAGCGCGACATCGCCGCGTGGATGCAGAAGACCATCGAGGCGTCGCTGACGTTCACCTCGAGCGTGCGCATCCTGGTGGAAGCCCCGGAAGTCGTGGTCGGCGTCTACCCGAACGGCACCAAGGCGACGTCGATCGACCTGTGCTTCAAGCGTCTCGGCGTCTTCCAGAGCATCGTGCGGCAGTATCCGACAGTGCGCGAAGGCATGCTCGAGGTGGCGTTCCGCCTGAAGAAGCCGCAGCCCGGACGCACGATCGACAACTGGGAGGACGCGGCGACGGTGACGATCCTGTTCTCCAACAGCCGCCCCGAGAACCGGTAGTCGGCTCGCGCTGCTCAGCCGTCGCTGGTCAGCATGCGCGCGAGGATCGTCTTCTGGATCATCGACGTGCCCTCGTAGATGCGCAGCGCCTGGATGTCGCGCCACAGCCGTTCGACCGGGAACGCCGAGCTGTAGCCGCGCGCGCCGTGCAGCATGACCGCGTCCTCGCACGCCTTCGCCGCGACCTCGGTGGCGTAGAGCTTCGCCATCGCCACGTCGGCGTGCGTCTCGGTGCCGGCGGCGCGGCGGCGCGCGCAGCGCTGCACGAGCCCGCGGCTCGCCACCAGCGACGTCAGGTGGTCGGCGAGCCGTTCCTGCACCATCTGGAACTGCGCCAGCGGCTGTCCGAACTGCTGCCGCCCGGCGGTGAACGCGACCGCTTCGTGCAGCGCGCGGCGGTGCAGGCCGACGGCGCCGGCGGCGACCGAAAGTCGGCCGGCGGCGAGGCCGCCCATGGCGACGCCGAAGCCCTTGCCGAGCGGGCCGAGCACTTCGTGGGCTTCGATCGCGAAGTCGTCGAACGTCAGCACCGCGTGGTCGCTGCCGCGATGGCCGAGCTCGACGCCCGGCATCGCTTCGCGCCGCAGCCCAGAACGCCGCGTGTCGACCAGGAACGCGGTGATGCCGGCGCGGCCGAGTTCGGGATCGACGGTGGCGAACAGGATCAGCACGTCGGCGACGCCGCCGTTGGTGATCCACCACTTCTGCCCGCGCACGCGGTAGCTGCCGTCCTTCTGCCGCACCGCGTGCGTCGTCAGCGAGGCGACGTCGCTGCCGGCACCCGGCTCGGTCAGGCCGAAGCAGCCGATGGCGCTGCCGTCGATCAGCGCTGGCAGCCAGTTCTTCCGCTGCGTGTCGTTGCCGTACTTGGCGAGGCACTGGGCGACGAGGCCGGTCTGCACGGCGCAGAAGCCGCGCGCGTTGCCGCAGACGGCGCCGAGTTCCTCGTGCGCGATCGCCAGCTGCATGGGCGTCCAGCCGCCGCCGCCGTGCTCGCGCGGCAGCGGGCCGCCGAGGATGCCGGCGCGCGCCAGGTCGTGCACCGTCTCGCGGCGGAACGTGCGTTCTTCGTCGATCGCGCGCGCGTGCGGCGCCAGCTGCTGTTCGGCGAACGTGCGGATCTGTCGAGCGAAGTCGCGGTGCGCGTCGTCGAGGTCGGCGTCGGGCAGCCAGAGGTCGGGGTTCATCGGGGACTCGTCGCGGGCGTTGCGCAGGCTTCGTCGGGGCGTCGGGGTCGGACGCGCTTCGTCAGCGGCCGAGGAAGCGCGGATCGCGCTTCTCCATCCAGGCGTTGTAGAACTCGCGGTGGTCGTGCGCGCGCAGCAGCAGCGCCTGCGCCTGCGCCTCCTGTTCGATCGCGGCGTCGAGGTCCATCGGCCACTCGTTCCAGACCATCTTCTTGGTCATGCCGAGTGCCAGTCCCGGCCCGTGCGCGAGCCGGCGCGCCAGCGTCATCGCTTCGGCCAGCACCTGGTCCTGCGGCACCACGCGGTTGGCGAGGCCGATGCGCAGGCTCTCCTCGGCGGTGACCTTGTCGCCGAACATCAGCAGCTCCATCGCGCGGCCGGTGCCGACGATCTTCGGCAGCAGCCACGCGGCGCCCATGTCGGCGCCGGTCAGGCCGACCTTGGTGAACAGGAACGCGAACTTCGCCGTGTCGGCCATCACGCGCAGGTCGCTGGCGAGCGCCAGCACCGAGCCCGCACCGGCGGCGATGCCGTTGATCGCGGCGACGATCGGCTTGTTCAGCCGCAGCATGTTTCGCACCACGGCGCCGGTCATGCGCGTGAACGCCAGCGTGCCGTCGAGTTCGGTCTCGAGCAGCGGGCCGATGATGTCCTCGACGCTGCCGCCGCTGCAGAAGCCGCGGCCGTGTCCGGTCAGCACGACGACCTTGACCGTCTCGTCGGTCTCCAGGTCGCGGAACAGGCGCTCGAGCTGGCCGTAGATCGCGAACGTCAGTGAGTTCAGCGTCTCGGGGCGATCGAGGGTCAGCACGGCGACGCCGTCGCTGCCCCGTTCGAAGCGGAAGTCGTATTGGCTCATGGGAGGTGTGCGGGTGCCGTTCGCTCAGACGCCGTCGACGAAGGCGGGTTCGGCGCGATCGAGATCGTAGACGCAGCCGCGCTGCGGGTTCGCCAGCAGCATGGCCACCGCTGCCGCGACCTCGGCCGGTGTGTGCATGCGACCGATCTTGTTCTGCGCCGCCATGCGGGCGAACGCTTCGGCCGCGGTCGTGCGGCCGCGCGCGGCCACCGCCGCCGCCGCCGCGCGGGTGATGTCGGTGTCGACGAAGCCCGGGCACAGCGCGTGCACGCGGATGCCGGCGGTGCTGAGTTCGGCGTGCAGCGCGCGCGCGAGCCCGACCATGCCGTGCTTCGCCGCGGTGTAGGCGGAGGTGAACGGATAGCCGCGCAGGCCGGCGGTCGACGCCAGGTGCAGCAGGCAGCCGCCGCCGCGCTTCTTCATCGCCGGCGCGACCGCGCGCGCGAACGCCAGCGGCGCGCCGACGTGCAGGTCGAACGTCTCGCGCAGCATCGCCGTCGTCGTGTTCTCGACCTTGTCGGCCGGCGCCGTGCCGGCGTTGCTGACCACCGCCTCGACGCCGCCGAAGCGTTGCTCGGCCGCCGCCACGATCTGCCCGGGCGCCTGTTCGTCGCGCAGGTCGGCCGCCACCGTCAGCACCTCGGCGCCGAGCGCGCGCACCCGGTCGGCGGCGGCGGTCAAGGCCGCGGCGTCGCGCGCCGTCAGCAGCAGGCGCCGACCCGGCGCCGCCAGGGCTTCGGCGATCGCGAGGCCGATGCCGCGGCTGCTGCCGGTCACGATCGTGGCGAAGGAGGGCGTCGACGAGGCGGCCATCCGCGCATGGTCCAGAACGGCTCGGACGGCGCAACGACGAGGCGCTGCTGGCCGACGAAAGGCGCACGCTCCGGCCAGCGGTGGTGGGGTTGGGTCGGTTGCCGAGCGACCGGCGTCGCCGTGCTGCGTCGGTGCTCGGACCACACGTTCCGTGCCTTGGAATGCGGAATGCGCTCAGGCCGAACGCTTGCTGTTGCCGATAGCAAGGCCAGGACAGGGAAGCATGGGGAGCCAAGTTGCGGACGACCCCAGGAAGGGCCCGGCGGGAACCGGGCCCTTCTTTTTTTCTCCCGCGCCCCGGGCGGTGGCGCGGAGGTGATCGGCCCAGTG